>DATNQR010000302.1:0-1969 GCA_036703905.1 Thermosynechococcaceae cyanobacterium | reverse complement strand
TCCCTGCCATTCCCATCCCTAGATTCAGGGAATCTGTATTGCCCCATAGCTTAATGGCGGAGCAGGCGGCTGTTAACCGCACGGCTGTAGGTTCGAGTCCTACTGGGGCAGCCTTTATTGCCAGATCGACTAACGGCAGGTCGCAACGCTCTGAACGTTGAAATGTAGGTTCAAATCCTACTCTGGCATCCAAATCTTTGGTGGGAAGTACGCAAATAGGTAAAGCGACTTGACTTTGAATCAAGTGTTTGAAGGTTCGATTCCTTCCTTCTCAGTCGGGGGGCATGAAACTACACTGGGTCGTGGTTTCTATCCTCCTGTTCCTTCTGGCTCCTGTAGCCCAACTGGCAGAGGCGGCTGTCTCAAAAACAGTCTACGTGTGGGTTCAACTCCCACCTGGAGCATGAGAAGAGGCGATCGATTAGCATATGCTGCCCTTCTCGCAAACTTGCTGCTGTAACCCAACTGGCAGAGGTGCTGGTCTTAGAAACCAGTGGTTGTGGGTTCAAATCCCACCAGCAGTACCAAACTTCGGGATGTAATTCAGTGGTCAGAAGCCTTGTTTTGGGGACAAGGAGCCGTGGGTTCAAATCCTACCATCCCGACCAATTTACCCCTGTGATGGAACTGGTATACATCGCTTGTTCAGCGCAAGTGTTTTGCAGGTTCGACTCCTGTCAGGGGTACTGATGCTCTCGTGGCGGAATGGCATACGCCCTAGACCGAGAATCTAGGTTTTTGTGGCTATCTCCTTCGGAGACGCTGCGCGAACAAGTCCCACCGGGAGTACCAATTTCCGATCGTGGTGTAACTTGGCAGCACTTCTGTTTTGGGAACAGACGGTTACAGGTTCAAATCCTGTCGATCGGACTTTATGGGTCGTTGGCAGAGCGGATATGCAGTCGCCTTTTAAGCGAAGAGATCCAGGTTCAACCCCTGGGCGACCCACCAGATTTCTCGTTTGGGCTATTAGCTAAGTGGTAAAGCAGCCGCCTCTTAAGCGGAAGATTCGTAGGTTCAACCCCTACATAGCCCACCAAAATTTCTCTGCCCCTGTGATGCAATCGGTAGACATGGCTTGCTTAAAACAAGTTTGTTGCAGGTTCGATTCCTGTCGGGGGTATGCGGAGATGGAGCAACAGTGGCTCGGAAGGTTCATACCCTTCAAATCAGTGAGTGCAATTCTCACCTCCGTCACCTATTGCAGGTGTGATGTAACTGGCAACATGAGGCTTTCGTAAAGCCTTCTTACGGGTTCAAATTCTGTCACCTGCTCCATTTTTTCTTGTGCAGATGTGGTGTAACTGGCAACACAGGGGTCTGGTACGCTCCCGATGTGGGTTCAACTCCCACCATCTGATCCAGAAAATCTGGCGAATGCTGATGTAGCTCAAACGGTGGAGCGATCGCCTTGTAAGCGAAGGGTTGCAGGTTCAATTCCTGTCATCAGCTTGGGTGAAAACCCAGACTTAAAATCACTAAAGCTAAGGACACGAAACCATGCCTTACGAAGAGATGAATTTGTCCACTCGCGCCCCAGTTTTCTCTTGGGCCGGGCACGAGTTGGCTCCTGATGAAATGAAGATGGCGCGGAATGTGGCTTCGCTGCCGTTTGTGTTCAAGCACGTTTCGCTGATGCCAGATGTGCATTTGGGCAAGGGGGCGCTGGTGGGATCGGTGCTGGCGACGCGGGATGCGATCGTTCCAGCCGCGATCGGGGTGGACATTGGTTGCGGCATGGCTGCACTCAAAACTCCTTACACCGCAACCCAGCTAGACGGCAAGCTGAAGCAAATCCGGCTGGACATCGAAGCCGCAATTCCTACGGGCTTCAATGACAACAAAGAGATCGAAAAGAGCGTCTCCAACTGGCAAGGCTGGCAGCAGTTCAAGGATCTTCACCCACGGGTGAAAGACCTGGAAGGCAAAGCCGCCAAGCAGTTGGGTTCTCTTGGTGGAGGCAATCATT
>DATNQR010000301.1:0-2249 GCA_036703905.1 Thermosynechococcaceae cyanobacterium | reverse complement strand
GATCGCTTGCTCCAAAATTCTCTGCACTGCCACTACCACGCCAGCATTGATTTGCAGCGCCTCAGCCTCGTTGAGGAATAGATTGGTGTCCTTGAGCAGGTGCTTAGTGGGAAAGTTGGGGTTGGCGAAATCTCGATCGCGTAAGCGCTGAAGCTTTTTGTCGAAGGTGGGCGCGTAGAGTGCGCTACTGCGGAGAATTTGCATGAATGGCTCGATCGCCACATTCTGCTGCTGGAGGAAGCTGAGGCTGGTGGAGAATGCGGCCGTCAGTGACCCAATCAGTTGGTTCAGCGCCAGCTTAACGGCCGCGGCTGCACCTACTTCGCCTACCAGAATTGGATCAGCCCCAAAGCACTCCAGCACATCGCGCCACTGCTCCAGTTGGGCCGCCGTCCCGCCCACCATGACGATCAGCCTGCCTGCTTTGGCTTCTGGGGTGCTGCCCAGTACGGGCGCTTCCAGATAGTCGCCTCCGGCCGCCACTACCTCATCTCGAATCGCCCGACTTTCGCTAGGGGCGATCGTGCTCATTTGAATCACCGTTTTGCCCTGTAGCTGCGATCGCGCCGCCTCCGAGAACAACACCTCCCGAATTGCTTGGGCCTGGCTAACCATCAGCACCACGCAATCTGACGCGCGGATCAGAACTTCGGGTGTGGGCGCGATCGCTACACCTGCTTCCCGCAACGGCTCCAACTTCTCAGCCGTGCGGTTGTAGGCAATCACAGAAAAACTCTCCGACACCAGTCGTTGCGCCATTGGCAACCCCATCAGGCCCGTCCCAACAAATCCAATTTCCATCGTTTTCTCCCCAGCAGTGCGTAAACCCTATCTTCTGCAACCGAGAAGTGATTGAAGCACATCATTCGCCCTGCTCACGCACTTGTTCCTGCTCACGTAGTTCTTTCCTGCTCACACACTTCTCTTGGGGGACACAGCCATGTTCACTCCAGACCCGATCGAATACTTCCCCACTCCAGTCACAGGAAAAATTGTCGCCACTGTAACTCCGACTCGGCCCGGTAGGGTTCAGTACGGGGGCACTTTCTGGTTTGCTCAGTTCCACCACACCAACTGCCAGGTTGCTGTTTTGCCAGGCTATAAAGTGCTGGTCATCGGGCGGCAGGGCAACACCCTCTTTGTAGTTCCGACGGGCTGACCGATTTGATCGCGATCGCTGAATCCCGGAATGGTCAGGAGGGCGATCACGTTTTAGATCAGGAAGTGGGTGCAAGGTCAGGGCAAACACATCTTACAACCTGCTCATAGACCAGCGCGATCGATACCCCACGTCAGCCTAGCTATGGAGCCGGGAAAAGAGAGGGGTCGATCGTGATTCACTAAAGCGCTGCGCCATCGAATCTTGTCCTTCTCTCAGGACGATCGCTGGCGCGACCCTTCTGAACAGGATTACTAATCAAAGATGAGGCGAGATAAGCTAATCGTTATCTATTTTTCCAAGCTGACTCCCTCACCGTAGGGGTTCAAGTCCTATTTCATGCAACTTGAATGCTGATCAGCTTACCCAGAAACTTTCTGGGTATCCATCCAGATTAGAGAGATATACAGGAAGTTTCTAGGTATTAATCCATTTTGGGGTGATGGGCCGAAAGTTTCCGCATATCTGCCCAAATCAGAGAAATATACTGAAACTCTCCGTGTAATCAATAGTTAGCCCGCGTGCGCGCAGCGTTGTTGTCTGCCATAGTCTGAAATGAGAAACTGAATGGTGAGAGGCAGATGAAAATGAGTGGCATTAAAACGGACGGGATTGTAGAACTTGTTCATCCTTTGTATTTAGACGTTCCGATGATGACGAGCTTTCTCGCCGCTATCGAAGGCGGTATAGCATATGACAGCAGCATCAAATTAAAGCAAGGGACACAAAGAGAGAAAGGTGCCTCAGGTGAAGGAGACGCAGGAATTCCGAAGTTGGGCATTTTCTCAAGCGTCCTAAGTCTCTCGCTTAGAGGAAAAATCGAGAGCAAAACCACGCTTGACGAAAACGAAGAAGTTGAATTGGTCAGGAAGCACACCGAAGCATCATTGTTCATGCAGTTGCGTAGTATCTTGCATCACCGAGAGCAAATAGTTTTGGTGCCGTCTGAGGAAGATTTGCAATCGGTAGCTCAAGGTTCTCTGGTTGAAGTAACCGGACAAATTTTGAGAAGCCCAGCAGGTGAAGCACTCGAAAACTTCTTCAAGATGATGAATATGATGGGATTAGAATTATCAGAAGAAACTCCCGT
>DATNQR010000300.1:0-4289 GCA_036703905.1 Thermosynechococcaceae cyanobacterium | reverse complement strand
GGGGCTGGTTGTCTTCTAGAACTTGCCGCAGTTCTTCGATCGTGGCGGGGGGTGCAGTCTCTGTAATCTTGCCCCCTGTTTTGACGGATTGGGGTGGCTCCGATCGCCCCTTCTTGGCTGCTAGGGCACTCGGACTTCCCCCGGAACCCAACAGAAAGACTAACAGAGAGACGCAGAGAATTTTTGCGATCGTTCGCCAGCGATAAAATCCAAGCACCGAGGCACACTCCCAACAAATGCGGCTGTCCATAGGAAACTATAGCGGACTCCCCTGTCTATTCACCATTCTCCCTGCTGGCAAATCGGTCGCAGCATTTCCCTTACAAACTGTCTTGAGGAGAATAGCAGTCTCCAATCTGTTCTTCTTTGAGCGCGGTCAGAATAGCAAACTGGGCGTTCAGGCGTTGGGCGCTGGTGGCAGTTTGCTCGGAACCCGTACTGGACTGGGCGCGTCGTCGTCGCCAGTCTAAGCGAGCGTAACCCGTAGTGTACCTGTCGGTTTTGCCCGATCGAGATTGTTCAAGCAGTGCTTCCGTAATCTAGAGCAGTGCGGTTGATGCTGCTAATATCGGTGCTACCCGACAGGTGCTGGAGGCTCCAAACTCGTACCTGAAACTGTGCCCAGCGAGGAAAAGAGTGCGTTGATGAATCGTCGATCACGGTTGGTGTCTGGTAGTTTGGCGATCGTGGCAAGTCTGTCCCCACTTGCGGTTTCTGCTCAATCCGTATCTGTGCTGGCTGCTGCCCCTGGAGACGGTGATGGATTCGTGCCGTCCGGCTCCACACCTTCAAACAACCCCACTGGGTCTCGGCAGGTGATCGGTAGAGACGATCGAGTGCCAGTGGTGTCGAGGGAATATCCTTGGCGGGCGATCGGGCGGGTGGAAATTCTTGACGAAGAATCACAAGAACCGATAGGTCACTGCACCGGAACACTGATTGGGGTTGACCTAGTGTTGACCAATGCCCATTGCGTGATCGACCGCAAAACGAACAAGCTGGCAAGCCGCATCTGGCAGTTTCGCCCCAATGTGATCAATGGGGAAGCGCAGGATGACGCGATCGTCACTCACGTCACCTACGGTACAGACTTCAGCGACGAAGACACCAGCAACAAAGATGACTGGGCCCTATTGAAGCTGAATAAGCCCCTGGGCAACAAGTATGGATACTTAGGCTGGCGCAGCATTGAGCCGCAAACTCTGATCAGTAGTTTTAAGGGCAAAATTTCCATCCTGGGCTACTCTGGGGACTTTCCTAAGAGCAATCCAGGTTCAACAGCAGGCTACAGTCGAGGCTGTAGTTTCTTGCCGGCTTCGCCTGCGGGCACAATCTTCCACAACTGCGACACTAACCCCGGCGCATCGGGCAGTGCTGTGCTGACCTGGGTTGAGGGCAAACCCTACGTGGTGGGACTCCATGCTGGTTCCAACACCTTTGATACTGGGGAAAAAGTGAACCGGGCAGTTGAAGTATCGCGTTGGGCTAAGGTCGCCAAAGAAATGCGGCAATAGGTGAGTTCACGGGCTGCAAGCCAGTACGTTACAGTTGGAAAGCGCATTTCGTCTACTCTTGCCTAACTGTTCTTCCCTAGCTGTCGCTGCCCTATGATCAGCTCCCCTCCCGAATCTCCCAAGCATCCCCCCCGCGAGACAGACTGGCGTTTGTTTTTGCGGCTGGTTCCCTACGGGATGCGGAGCGGACGGGTGCTGGGCTTCTCCTTACTGCTGCTGATTCCGTCGGCGATCGCTGGGGCAGTGCAGCCTATCCTGATCGGTGAGGCGGTGTCCTTCATCCGTCAGGAACCAACGACCTGGAATTTCTTGCAGGATCTCCCACTGCAAGCGGGGGTAAATCTTCTGGCGGGGCTGCTGCTGCTGACGCTGGTGTTGCGGTTGGGGCTGGATGCGTGGCAGGGCTATCTAGTGCAGCAGGTAGGGCAACGGATCACCGCCGACATTCGGAATGACTTGTTTCAGCACGTTCTTTCCTTGGCGATGCGCTTTTTCGATCGCACCCCGATCGGTCGGTTGATCACGCGGCTGACTAGCGACGTTGAGGCGCTGGGAGATGTATTCTCGACTGGGGCGATCGGCATTCTGGGGGATTTGTTCTCGATTCTGGTGATTGCAGCATTTATGTTTTGGCGGCAGTGGCAATTGGCGCTGCTGTTGATGCTGATGTTGATTCCCGTCACGTTTCTAATCATCTACTTTCAGCAGCAGTATCGCAAAGCCAACTACCGCGCCAGAGAAGAGCTATCTGCCCTCAATTCCATGCTGCAAGAGAACATTGTAGGTATTGGCGTGGTGCAGCTATTTCGGCGGGAGAAGCTGAACGCCGACCAGTTCAGCACGATTAACCAGCGCTACATCAAGCAAGTCGATCGGACGATTCTTTACGACTCGGCTATTTCCGCCACCCTGGAATGGATTTCCCTAGTGGCCACGGCAGGAGTGCTGGGGATTGGTGGTTGGCTGATTGTGGGCAAAAGCTTGACCGTTGGGCAGCTTTCTGAGTTTATTTTGTTTGCCCAGCGATTATTTGATCCGCTCCGGCAGTTCGCTGAAAAGTTCACGGCCATCCAGGCTGGGTTTACCGCCGTTGAGCGCGTCAGCGACATCATGAATGAGCCGATCGATATTCGCGACTCCGCCACACCTAAAACCTTCCGCGATCAACCTGATGTTGCCCCTGGAGAAATCCGTTTCGATCGGGTTTCTTTTGGCTACAAGCCGGATGAGTTTGTTCTAAAGGATCTCAATTTCACTATTCGCCCTGGGGAGAAAGTGGCCCTAGTGGGGCCCACGGGGGCTGGCAAAAGCTCGATCATCCGTTTGCTCAGTCGCCTCTACGAGCCTACAGAAGGTCGGATTCTGGTGGACGGATTGGACATCCGCGATTTGCCCCAGGCGGAACTACGCCGCCACATGGGGGTGATTCTTCAGGATGGTTTTGTGTTTGCGGGGGATGTCAAGAGCAACATCACGCTGGGAGAAACCTACGATTTTGAGCAGGTGCGATCGGCAGCAGAGCGCACCAACGTCGCTCAGTTGATCGAGCAACTGCCCCAGGGTTACGATACCCCACTCCGAGAACGCGGCACGAACCTTTCGGGGGGACAGAAGCAGCTATTGGCTTTTGCCCGTGCGGCAATTCGCAATCCGAAGATCCTGGTGCTGGACGAAGCAACGGCTAGTTTGGACGTGGGCACGGAGGCTTTAATTCAGGAAGCTCTGGATCATCTGCTGGAAGGCCGCACTGCCATCATCATTGCCCACCGTCTCTCCACGATTCGCAATGTCGATCGCATTCTGGTGCTTAAGCGCGGACAGTTGGTGGAGTCAGGTAGCCACGAAGAACTGCTGACCCAGAACGGACTCTACGCCAGTCTGTACCAGTTGCAATTGCTGGAGGGATAGGTCTTGGAGGGCAGAAACGGCTGCCATTCGCTAGGGTGATAGAAGAACTTTGCGCCTCAACTAACCCTCAATTAACCATGCGTTGGCTTCCCTTACTTCTGTCTGGTCTAGCTCTCACAGCTTGTCAGGGCGACACTTCTCGCGCTGTGCCCTCTGCAAGCCCTACTACAAGTCCTGCGGCCTCTGTTCAACCCAGTCCGGTTCAAGAGAATTCAGCTAAGGTCAAGAGCGCAGCCAATTTAATTAAGACAGAGGCGATCGTGCCGCAGCCGATCCGCATCACTGCTGCCACGCTGCCCCAGCCCTACACCACCTCCAGCGCTGGCAAGTCGCCCAATGTGCAGCCCGTTCCGGTGAATCCAGTGCTGAGAGTTCCGTCTGGGTTTGAGGTCAATGTTTTTGCTGAGGGACTCGATCGACCTCGGTGGCTGGCCTTGACTCCTACAGGCGATGTATTGGTGACGGAAACGCGCCAGAACCGCATTCAACTGCTGCGAGACGTAAATCAAGATGGGGTGGCTGAGGTTCGCAAGCCTTTTGCTACGGCGGCCAACGGACTAGAGATTCCCTTTGGCATGACTTTTAGCCCAGAGGCTTTCTACGTGGGCAACACGGCCGCGGTGCTGCGGTTTCCTTACCGATTGGGTCAGGAGCAACTCACGGGAACCGGACAGAAAATCACTGATCTACCAGGGGGCGGCTACAACCAGCACTGGACGCGAAATGTGCTAATTTCGCCTGACCAGAAAAAGCTGTATGTCTCGATCGGCTCCCGATCCAACAATGATGTAGAAGAATTGCCCCGCGCCTCGGTGCAGGTGATGAATCTGGACGGCTCCGGTCGGCAAACCTTTGCTTCTGGCTTGC
>DATNQR010000299.1:0-2694 GCA_036703905.1 Thermosynechococcaceae cyanobacterium | reverse complement strand
TGGTTCGCTTCTTCCAGCACCAGCCGCAGCGGACGATCGAAAAACCATATCTGCTGTTGCAACCGATGGAGTGAGTCGGGACACATCACAACCCCGTGGGAGTGGGATACATCAGCCCAGAGCGCCCTTTGCTGATCGGCGCTGGTTCCGTAGGTGTGAATATGGGGAAGTCCCCAATCTTGGGCGGTTTGCTCTCCCAACGAGTTCAAAGGAGCCAGCACCAGAACGTTCCACCCCAGAGCGATCGCCCACTTCACCCAGTCCTGCCCAATCCGCGTCGTCTTGCCCGCGTTCATTGCGGCTCTGAGAACATGAATCGCGCTCCGTTGGAGTCGCGGTAGTTCTGGCAGATAATCGCCCTCGGTAGCCCGTTCCACCAGGTAAGAGAGGCGGTTTAGTTTGTCGATTACCTCCAACTCCCTTTGAACTCGATCGCTCTGGCGGTAGCAAGTGAGGGGTAGGGCTACCTTTAGCAAGAAATCTAACCAGGATTGGGACGATTCCCCTTGACCATAGAGTGCGTCGTCTATGCCTTTGCCCAGTTGCCCAGCCCACACCGGGATCGAAACCTTGCAGCCGCACCGCTCCAACGCTGTACCAAGCTTCAAGGTTTGAAGGGTTACGTTCTGTCGGGTTGCAAGTCTTTCGTCCTGGTCAAAAACCACGAAGATGTGGCGCTTGGGAGTGGCAAAGTCGGCAATCGCGTCATGCAGTTGGTTTGTGCCTTTCTTATGCCATTGAGTGATGCCTCGAATGGCGATCGCTGGGATGCCATGAGCAATCAAGCTAAGGGCTTTCTTCAGTCCCTCACACAGTCCAACAGGCAAGTTACAGCGTCTCACAGCCTGCCAGAAGGTTTCACCCTCTAGTGGAGTTACCCGATAGCGTTGGTAGATTGCGGCGGCGGTTTCATCATCCACGTAGGGCAGAATCGGCAACGCTTCTGTCTGAGCAGTCGTTTCGTATTTGATCCGCTTGCGCTTCTCAAAATCGAGCCGGGGGAACTTGGGTTTGAAATAAGCGACGCTTCCAGAGCCGCCGCCTAAAGTGGTTCCAAATACGACCCAGCCACCTGCTTTAGCAAATTCATAGCGCTTGAGAATTTGTTTGGCGGGTTCAGTGATGTAGCTAGAAACCTTCTGAACTGAGGCGATCGCGTGCTCGGTCAGCACCTCTACAGCTTCGTCCCCTTGAACCCACTGCACGTTAGCGAGAGTGAGACGATCGGGGACGGCGCTGGCGCGAAATTCTTCTAGGACTGTGATGGGGAGATGATTCATGACTCACCCCCGCCGATCTCTTGCTGGGTTTTCTCCACCAACCAGACCCGATGGAGCCGCCGGAATTCGGCGCGGGGTATTCCGTGGAAGCTGGCGATCAAGCGATCGAAGCTCTGATCGAGGTTAGTGCGTTGCATTTCCGCACCCCCCGGTCACGAAGAGTTCGATCAGGGAGGTGAAGCGATCGCTGCTCAGTCCTACTGACTGTCGCGCCCCGTTCAGAAGTGACGATCGGAGCCTGGGGTTTCTGAGTCGGAGCGCAGACTCGATCTGCTCAAGTAGGGCTGTGAGGGGGGATTCTGCTAGACTAGAAGAATCGTTATAAGACTCATGAGACTCAACAGAAAAGTCTTCCGACTCCGGCTTTGTAGAGTTAAATAACTCTAACGGCAGGGTGTGCACCCTGCCAGAAAATTGATAGATTAAGCTCACGGACAAAACACCTTCCCGCTTCGGCGGGGTGTAGTGCCTGATCAAGTTCTTAAGCTCTTTCCAAAGTTTGGCGACGACGGAAGAACGAACTTAATCAGGATGGATAGTTAAAACAAAGAATCCCCAGAGCGCTTAGGTGGAACTAAGCAACTGGGGATTCTCTGTTTTCTAGGGAAATCAAGAACTGCTCAACCGCAACCCGGACGATCGCGCCCTTGCTGGTTCTTTGGGTTTGAGCCAATTCTTGAAGCTTTGAATGGGTGTCCGGCTTAACCCGGATTCCAAATGTTTCGAGCTTTGCTGTTTCCATTGAACTGAATCCTGGCGAAAACTACGAGTAGTGGAAATTTTGAGGTTTAGTCCGTGTTTTGACTCTAAATGTGTGCCAACCTCGGATGTAACTATTATGCCCGATCTCTATTTGAGGTGCGCTGCGAAATGCGCTGACTGCGTAAACTGTTCAGTTTTTGTTTACGAAAATGATCCGTCACCGCAGAAACGAGTCCAATCGAACAAGGAAGTTAGAAATAAGTATTTCAGTACTGCATCCTCTTTAGTGACATTTCTGAAAGTGCGCCCACTATTAATAGCACCTCTACTTGAGACCGTAACAGTAGATCAAAAGAGTGCACCCGCTATTAGTATTGATCGTCCCAGTGACCTCAAGTCCTCTCAACTCTGCTCAGTTCCTAGCGGTGATGTGAGAGATCAGCTTGTCGATGCTCTCTGCCTGAGTTTGGATGCTTGCCGCTTGGCTCCTGGCTATCTCTAGCTGCTGCTCCGTCGCGTCAGCAATCCGATCGACCTTATGCTCTAACCGAGTGATGGACTCAGAGAGAAGGCCAATTTGATGGGTATTGGCGGCGATCTGCTCAGAGTTGGCGGCGATCGCGGCATTGGTCTTCTCGAACGCTGCCATCAAGTCCTGATGACGCAGCCGCTCCACCTCCATCATGGTTTGTCGCCAGTCTTGTTCAGCCAC
>DATNQR010000298.1:0-5543 GCA_036703905.1 Thermosynechococcaceae cyanobacterium | reverse complement strand
AAACCGATACCAGTCATGTACCGCACGATCGCGATCGTGCATCTGATTCAGATCTAAACTGCTGTAATTAACCAATGCAGTAGTGCTTATTGGCGTGTTCATAGCAGTCAAGACTCCAGATCTAGTGCATCAGCATTGCATTCTAGTAGGCTAGACGCTCGCTGTAAACGTAATTTTGTTGGAATCACCTTCCGACTAGAGCGGTGCTGAAGGTTGCAATGATAGCCCCATCGTGAACAGCACCCGCGTAACTCTAAAAACTTTTGGCGGCATTGGCTAAGGTCGATCGGGCATCGCCTATGGTCATAGCAGAAACGGTTTTAGAGAGGAAAACGTGAAAGCACAGACCTGGCAAACGACCCTATTGCTGATCCTAGTGGGTCTTGCCGCTTTGATTGGACTCAATTCCTTCGTCATCATCAACCCTGGACAGGCGGGCGTACTCAGCGTTTTGGGCAAGGCTCAGGACGGGTCGCTCTTGGAGGGATTGCACTTCAAGCCACCGCTCATCGCCAATGTGGATATCTACGACGTGACGGTGCAGAAGTTTGAAGTGCCGGCTCAGAGTTCCACAAAGGATTTGCAAGATCTGACGGCTAGCTTTGCGATCAACTTTCGCTTAGATCCGGTGCAGGTCGTGAACATCCGCCGCAGCCAGGGCACGCTGCAAAACATTGTCTCCAAAATTATTGCGCCCCAAACCCAGGAATCGTTCAAGGTGGCGGCGGCGCGGCGCACGGTGGAAGAGGCAATCACTAAGCGAGACGAACTTAAGCAAGATTTCGATATGGCTCTGAGCGGTCGTTTGGAGAAATACGGCATTCTGGTGTTGGATACCAGCGTGGTGGATCTAGCTTTCTCAGCAGAGTTTTCCAAAGCAGTAGAGGAAAAACAAATTGCTGAACAACGGGCCCAACGCGCTGTCTACATCGCTCAGGAAGCCGAGCAAGAAGCTGAGGCTAACATTAACCGCGCTAAAGGTCAGGGCGAGGCCCAACGCTTGATCCGAGAAACCTTGACCCCAGAACTGCTGCAAAAGCAGGCGATCGATCGCTGGGACGGTAAGTTTCCCCAAGTGATGGGCGGCAATGGCGCACTTCCTTTCATCAACATCGACCCGCAGAAATCGTGATAATCGTGATAGATGGTTTCTTCCATTAGCGCGTTGACACTGCGAAACGGATTCGGGATGATGATCGTTCTTGTGTTGAAGTAGTTCGCAGTTCAGCCCTATGCCTCTCCGCCTGCTGAAGTTTGGCTTCTCAAAAACCCATCCTGAACCTCGGATGTTTCGGCAGCCCGATCGCCTTAAGTCCAGCTACGATGCAGTGATCATCGGCGGCGGCGGGCACGGCTTGGCTGCGGCTTATTATCTGGCCCGCGACCACGGTATGAGCAACATTGCGGTGATCGAGAAAAGCTACCTCGGCGGCGGCAACACTGGACGCAACACCACTATTATTCGATCGAATTATCTAACTCCTGAAGGCGTGAAGTTCTATGATGAATCCGTGCGGCTGTGGCAGGATTTATCCCAGGACTTTGATCTGAATTTGTTCTACTCCACACGAGGACACTTCACTCTAGCCCACACCGATTCCGCCGTGCGAACCATGCGCTGGCGGGCAGAAGTCAACAAGCATTTTGGAATTGATAGTGAACTGGTTGATGCTGATGTAATCAAAAAAAAATGTCCCCAAATTGACATTAACTGCGGTGGTCATGCGCCAATTCTGGGAGCACTTTACCATGCACCGGGGAGTATTGCCCGTCATGACGCAGTGGCGTGGGGTTATGGACGCGGGGCGGATTCACGGGGCGTAGAAATCCATCAGCAAACAGAAGTTTTGGGACTTACGGTGGCAGGCGATCGAATTACAGGAGTCGAAACTTCTCGCGGCTATGTTTCTACGCCGCGCGTGCTGTGTGCAGTTGCCGGATATACGCCGCGAATTTTGCAAATGCTGGGGCTACGATCGCCGATCTACATTCACCCGTTGCAAGCAATGGTGAGCGAACCGATGAAGCCCTGGCTTGACCCGATTATTGTCTCAGGAAGTCTGCACGTTTATGTTAGTCAAACGGCGCGAGGTGAATTAGTGATGGGCGCATCGCTCGATCCTTATGAACTGCACTCAACGCGATCGACGCTGGATTTTGCCGAAGGTTTAGCTGCTCACTTATTAGAGCTATTCCCTTTCCTTTCCCATGTCAAAGTTGTGCGACAGTGGGCCGGAATGGCAGACATGACCCCAGACTTTGCGCCAATTATGGGCAAGACTGAAGTTCAAGGGTTTTATCTAGATGCGGGCTGGGGAACCTGGGGCTTCAAGGCAACGCCTGTTTGCGGCAAAACCATGGCGTATACTGTAGCGCACGATCGCAACCACGAGCTAATCGAAAACTTCTCGCTTTCTCGATTCGAGAACTTTGCCCTCGTAGGCGAGAAAGGTGCAGCTTCGGTAGGGCATTAAATCAAAATAGGAAGTGAAAAAATGATACTTGAAGTAATCATACTGAATGTAAAAACAGGAGCGGAGCAAGAGTTTGAATCTACTCTTCGACAGGCTTCTCATCTCATTGCGTCTGCAAAGGGCTACCGCTCTCATGAACTTCACCACTGTCTTGAGAAAGTTGGGAAGTACCTACTTTTGGTGAAGTGGGACACCTTGGAGGATCACACGATCGGCTTTAGGCAATCACCTGAGTATCAGGTATGGAAACAGCTATTGCACCACTTTTATGATCCACTTCCAGTTGTTGAGCATTTTTCAGAAGTGTTGCGTTACCCTAAAGCCTAAAACTCACCTGTGAAGCTTCTAACCTGCCCTATAAACGGAACGCGATCAATCTCGGAGTTCATCTACGGTGGGGAAGTGCGTTCCGACCCGCGAACTGTGGATGATGCAGCGTGGGCGGACTATGTGTTCAACCGCAACAACGCGCCAGGAATTAAACAAGAATGGTGGTGTCATGCACCCAGTAATACTTGGTTTGTTGCTGAACGTGACACCTTAACCGACGAAATTCTTCGCACGTACCTGTATGGAGACACATGAGTAAGCGATTGCCGCCAATTCCTGGAGAATGGATCGATCGCGATCGATTAATACCCTTTACCTTTGAGGGGAAAAACTACACGGGTTTTGCGGGTGATACTATCGCTTCGGCACTGTGGGCTTCGGGGCAGCAAGTTCTGGGTCGCAGTTTCAAATATCATCGTCCCCGTGGAATATTGAGCTTTGCCAATCACGACATTAATACGTTGATGCAAGCTGGTCAAAAGCTCAATATTCGTGCAGATGTTACTCCTTTGGAAGAAGGAATGGTGTTGTCTGCTACCAACACTTTTGGTGGTTTAGCGAACGATCGGGCCAGTGTAATTAATTTCTTTTCCGCTTTTCTTCCGGTTGGATTTTACTACAAAGCCTTTCACAGTAAGCAATTGTTTCCGATTTGGGAGCGGCTAATTCGTAGCCTTACTGGATTAGGAAAACTAGATTTTTCTACACCCCACCTTCGCACTCCCAAGCGCTACGATTTTTGTGATGTGCTGATTGTGGGCGCAGGCGTATCTGGCTTGTCTGCCGCCCTGAGCGCAGCAAAAGCAGGAGCAGACGTGGTACTGGTGGATGAAAATTTGCAGGCAGGCGGTGCGGGCCACTATCAGCAGGGCGGCAATAGTTCCCAAGCAGAAAAAACTCAAGAGCTAATCAATTCAGTTCTAGCTCATCCTAAAATTCGGCTCTATACCGAAACTCAAGCTGCCGGATATTTTGCGGATCATTGGATTCCATTGATCGATCGCACTCGCCTAACCAAACTCCGCGCAAAAGCTGTGATCGTCGCCACTGGTGCCTACGAGCAGCCTGCGATTTTCCGCAACAATGATCTACCGGGAATTATGTTAGCGTCTGCTGCCCAGCGATTGCTCTACCGTTATGCAGTCAAACCGATGGAGCGAGCGATCGTGTTGACTGCAAATGATGAGGGCTATCAAGCAGCGCTGGACTTAGCGGCACATGGGGTAACAGTTCAGGCGATTGTAGATCTGCGTGATTCTAGTAATAGTGAAGGGATAAGCCGGGCGCGATCACTGGAAATTCCCATCTACTTTAATCATTGCATCTATGAAGCGAAATCGAATCCAGCCAAGGATGGTGTTTCAAGTGCAGTGATTTGTCCCGTTGATGTTAATCAAAAACCACAAGTTGAGTCTCGGCAAGTCGTAAGCTGTGACGGAATTTTAATGAGCGTTGGTTGGGCATCGGCAGCAAATTTGCTCTATCAGGCGGGGACAAAAATGCAGTTTGCCGAGGATCTTCAGCAATTTATTCCTGAGAAATTACCTGCTGGAACCTTTGCCTGTGGGCGCGTGAATGGAGTATTTGAGTTTGAGAAAAAAGTTCAAGATGGCGATCGAGCTGGACAGGAAGCAGCAAGTTACTTGGGGTTGCAAAACGATGGGATTGTCCCTCACCTGAAAGCCCTCACCCCCTCGGTCTCAAGTGAAGCGGCGCATAGTGCTACTCAAAATTCCTGGCTACCCATTCTTCACCCCAAGGGCAAAGAATTCGTCGATTTCGATGAGGATTTGCAGCTCAAAGATTTCTTCAATGCGGTTCAAGAAGGCTTTGACAATATCGAGCTACTGAAGCGCTATACCACCGTTGGTATGGGCCCGAGTCAAGGCAAACATTCCAACTTGAATGCCCTGAAAATTCTGGCGAAACTCACGGGCAAAACTCCTGCGGAGGTTGGCACAACCACGGCTAGACCGTTCTTTCATCCTGTACCGTTGTCGCACTTGGCAGGGCGCAGCTTCACTCCAGAGCGACGAACTGCGCTCTACGATCGCCACATTGCTTTGAAGGCAGAGTTCATGCTGTCTGGTAGCTGGAAGCGTCCAGAATACTACGCTCAACCTGACAAAACTCGTGAAGAATGTGTGCGATCGGAAGCGATCGCGGTGCGAAATTCTGTGGGAATTATCGACGTAGGAACGTTAGGAAAAATTGAGCTTTGGGGCCCAGATGCCAGCGAGTTTCTAGAGCGAGTTTACACAGGACGATTCAAAAATCAGAAAGTGGGTACAACGCGCTATGCAGTGATGCTGGACGAAGCAGGAATTGTGATTGATGATGGCGTGGTGGCTCGGTTGGAAAAAGAGCACTTCTACTTCACCACTACAACTTCTGGTGCAGCCAATGTTTACCGGGAGTTGCTGCGCCTCAACACAGTTTGGCAACTGGATTGTGGGATTGTAAACTCCACGGGCGCACGATCGGCGATCAACCTAGCTGGCCAAAATTCTCGAGCTGTTCTGACTCAGCTTACAGATTGCGATCTGTCTACCGCCGCCTTTCCCTATCTGGGAGTGCAGCAGGCGATCGTGGGTAGTTTTCCAGTCATTTTAATCCGCGTGGGGTTTGTGGGTGAATGGGGGTATGAAATTCACGTTGCCTCAGAGTTTGCTTCGGCTTTGTGGGATGCTCTGATGACCGCAGGAGCAGCTTACAAAATTCAACCTTTTGGAGTGGAGG
>DATNQR010000297.1:0-7690 GCA_036703905.1 Thermosynechococcaceae cyanobacterium | reverse complement strand
AGTTCTGCTTCGGTGAGGGAAATGCGCCCGACTTCAGAGCGATCGCCACTCAGCCATTTTGCAGGCAGCCGCCGCACTTCCTGAAAATTGCCGTGAGCTTCCAGCAGCTTCGCCACCGCTTCGGCGCTTACGGCCGGTTTGCTGAGTTCAGGTAGCGATCGGTTTTGATACTGTGAGATGCCGATGATCAGGGCGTAACGGTTCATTGAGATGCGTAAGCGAAATCTGCCACAACCTAGCTGAATCTACGGTTAAAGTACCTCAGTGAGGTGCAAAACTTAACCTTTACGGAGAATCGCTATGTCCGAAGTGCAACGCCTGCTGATCGAAGAGAACGGAGAGACCTACGAGATTTTTGTTGAAGCAAAATCCGATCCCGTTGTGGCTGCGCCCACAGCCAGCAACAAGCGCCCTGGCGAAATGGGGTTTGCCGATGATGCCTTAGTAAAGATGCAGCAAGCCCGCAGCACCATTCGTGGCTACACGCTGTATGCACTGAGTGCATTTCGAGATTTGGGGTTAGCCGAAGTGCAGGAAGTGACGCTCAAGTTTGGCTTAAAAATTGGCGGCAAAGTTGGCATTCCATACATAACGGAAGGCACAACCGATTGCAATCTGGAAATCTCAGTTAAATGCACCGTTCCCAAGAAAACTCAGCAAGCGTAACTTTCTCGATCGCCCACCCAATCAACGCTAGGATCGCGATCGCCTCACCCAATAAGAGCTTATGAACCTGGAACGATCGCGATCGACTTCTCCCATTTGGCGACCCTTCACTCAGATGAAAACTGCTGACCTGCCGCTCAAGGTGGTACGGGGCCGGGGCGTGTGGCTGGAACTGGAGGACGGGCGCGAGATCCTAGACGGCATCTCAAGTTGGTGGCTGACAATTCACGGCCACAGCCATCCAGTGCTAGCCGAAGCGCTCTACCGCCAAGCGCAACAGTTGGAGCACGTCATTTTTGCTGGGTTCACCCACGATCCCGCCGAGCAACTGGCCGCCAAGGTGCTGGATCATGTTCCCAGTTCCCTGACGCGAGTATTTTTCTCTGACAACGGCTCGACAGCGGTGGAGGTGGCGCTGAAGATGGCCTACCGCTACTGGCAAAACTTGGGCGAACCCGATCGCACTCGCTTCATCGGCTTTGAGGGCGGCTACCACGGAGACACGATCGGGGCCATGTCGATCGGCAGAAGTTCGCTGTGGTGGCAACCGTTTGCGCCGTTGCTGTTTGCCACGGATGTTGTGCCGTTTCCGGCGACGTTTGAAGGCGATCGGGCAGTGGAACTCAAGGAAGCGCAGGCGTTGGAGCAAATGGAATCGCTGCTGAAGCAAAATGCCTACGCTGGAATTTTCATTGAGCCGCTCGTGCAGGGGGCCGCGGGAATGCGGATGTGTCGATCGCAGTTTCTCCAGGCGGTGCAGCAGTTGGCACAAAAATTTAATGTGCTGCTGATCTACGACGAAGTGATGACAGGCTTCGGGCGCACTGGGGAATTGTTCGCTTGCCTGAAGTCGGGCACTGCACCGGATATTTTGTGCCTTTCTAAAGGACTTTCGGGAGGCTGCTTACCGATCGCTGTCACCCTGGCGACCGAGGAGATTTATCAAGCGTTCTACAGCGACGATTCCCAGCGTGCCTTCTTCCACGGGCATTCCTACACGGGAAATCCCCTTGCCTGTGCAGTGGGCGTAGCTTCGTTGGAACTGCTAGAGCAGAATCCGGGCGCGTATCAGGATCTAGAATCTCTGCATCAGCGTTCTCTAGAAGACTTGCGAGAGCATCCCAGAGTGTCGCAAATTCGGACTTGCGGGACGATCGCCGCGATGGAAATCACCACTGAGGGCGAGGCTGGCTACTTCAACTCGATCGGGTCTGTTCTGAAGTCCCGCTTTCTGGAAGCCGGATTTTTACTGCGGCCCCTGGGCAACACGCTTTATCTGATGCCGCCCTACTGCATCACTTCTGAGGAACTAGAATCGATTTATCAAGCGATTCGCCGTATTCTGGATACTCTGTGAATCTGGATACTCTGTGAATGGTGGTGTTAAGTCTATGAATTCTGACTGGAATCAGTTCGCCGATCGGGCCTTGGCTGGAGAAGTTTTGGGTCGATCAGAGGCGATCGCAGTCCTCCGCGCCTCGGATGAGTTTTTGCTGGAGCAGTTGGCGGCGGCCTATCGGGTGCGGCGGCACTACTGGGGTAATCGCGTCCGGCTCCACTATCTGCTGAATGCCCAGAGTGGGTTGTGTCCTGAAGACTGCCACTACTGCTCTCAGTCCAAAATTTCCACAGCAGAAATCGAGAAATATCCGCTCTTAGCGAAAGAGAAAATCCTGGAAGCCGCAGGTCGGGCGCAAGAACTCAAAGCCGGAACTTTCTGCATGGTAATTTCCGGTCGATCGCCCAATGAATCTACTTTCCGCCGCGTTCTGGATGCTGTGGAAACCGTGAAGGCTAACTATGATCTCAAAATCTGCGCCTGCCTGGGACTGTTGAGCGAAGAACAAACTCACCGACTGGCGGCCGCAGGGGTCGATCGGGTTAACCACAACCTCAACACTTCGGAGTCCCACCATGCCGAAATCTGCACGACCCACGGGTTTGACGATCGCGTGGAAACCGTGAACCACGTTAAGGCTGCCGGAATCACCACTTGCTCCGGTGGCATCCTGGGCATGGGTGAATCCGACGATGACGTGATTGATTTAGCGCTGTCTCTCCGCAAGCTGGGAGTCACCAGCGTCCCGGTTAATTTCCTGATCCCCATCCCCGGCACACCGTTTACGGGTATTCAAACTTTGACCCCGCGCCAGTGCCTTCGTATTCTCTGCTTGTTCCGTTTCCTGCTGCCCAGCCAGGAAATTCGCATTGCGGGCGGACGGGAAGTGCATCTGCGATCGCTCCAGCCCCTCGGACTCTATCCCGCCAACTCCATCTTCGTCGGTGACTACCTGACGACACCGGGACAAGCAGCCCGCCAGGACTGGGAAATGATCCGCGATGCCGGATTTGTCTTGGAAACCCCCGACGGTACAGCGCTGGAGGAAGGGACGATCTCTCCCGTGCTTCAACCCGTCGTTTGAACGCGGTGTGACAAAATTCAGTCAGGGATAGCCAGAGGTCGCCATGCCCCAACTCCTCGACAAAACCGCTGACCAGCGCATTGTCCATCCAGGAACTTGGAAGCAGTTTAAGCTGATCCAGCAAGGCTTTGATGGCTCTCGTGGGGTGCGGCTGTTCTACCACAACGGGACGATCGAGATTCTCATGCCGGGCCGTGAACACGAGATTTTCGCCAGCATTATTGGCTATTTACTCACCACTTTCCTGGTCGAAAAGGGCGTTTTCTTCCAGCCCACTCGATCAATGACCCAGGAGAAAAAAGGAATTGTCTCTGTTGAAGCAGACGAGTCCTTCTGCCTGGAAACCGTGAAGCCAATTCCCGATCTGTCGATCGAAGTTGTCTTTAGCAGTAGCACAGTGAGCAAGCTGGCCCGCTATCAGGCTCTAGGAGTTCCCGAAGTTTGGTTCTGGCAAGATGGGCTGCTTCTGCTGTACCGACTTCAGGATGGTGGCTACGAGCTTATCGATCGCAGTTGCCTACCGGGTCTGAAGGATCTTGATCTTGACCTGCTGAAGCACTGCATTCTGATGGCTGAAACTGACTCTGGGGAGGCAATCAGATCCTTTCGTCGAGCAATTTAGCCCTGTCTCAAGCGTTCTCTGAGGAAGCATTCCACGGCTCAGAAACTGAGGCTGTGGGGATTGAGAAGTGCGATCGTCCCCGACGATCAAGCTGCGACAGAAAATACTGCGTAGTCAAAGTAGGTTGGGGAGCCTGCATGATGGCCCGAACGACGGCCACGCGATCGGCTCCTGCGCCCAAAACTTCGAGCAAGTTGGTGGAGTCTATGCCGCCGATCGCAAACCAGGGCACGGTGGAATGTTCGGCGGCATAGCGCACGTAGTCCAGTCCGACTGCAACTCGACCTGCTTTAGTCGGCGTTTCGTAGACTGGGCCCACACCAACGTAATCAGCTCCTTCGGCGATCGCGCGCTCCAGATCATCGGGACAGTGGGTGGAGCGGCCAATTAAGCGCTGAGACCCCAACAACTGCCGCGCTAGGGCGATCGGGATGTCCTGCTGTCCTAGGTGAACGCCATCTGCATCCACGGCCAGGGCCAGATCCACGCGATCGTTGACCACAAACAGCGCCCCGTAGCGATGGCAAAGCCGACAGAGAATGTGGGCGTTGGTTAGCCGAATCTCGTCATCGGACTCTTTATCGCGGTACTGCACCAGTCCTAATCCCCCTTGCAGTGCCGCTTCCACTGTTGCTAGCAGATTCTCGACGGGTGAAGTGATCAGATATAGCGAAGACTGCGCGAGCTTCTGGAGGCGCTGACTGGCCGACAGCTTACTCTCCAGAACATAGACCTTATAGCGCATCTGCTTGAACGCCGTGCCCATCGCCGGACTGTAGATTTTGCCGTACTCCTCCAGCACCCGCAGCGCTTCCTCGACTCGGCACAGATTCGCCTGAAGCACCTGTTGAACGCTCGATCGCGCCTCTTCCTGAGGGTGGCTGAGTTCTGTTCCTGGATCGCCGGGGGTGTCCCTCGCGGCCCGCAGATCGGCTGTGTGCCAGTGGGCCACTTCTTGGCGCAGGTCTTTACACAACGCGGTCAAGGCAACGTTCTCCAGCCCAAACCGACACCATTCTTCCAGAACTCGCAGACCCTCGCGGGCCCGATCGAGGTTGGCATCCAGAATTCGGCAGAGAGCGGACTGAACAAATTGGCTGCGGTGCGATTCGCCCATTCCAGTACTCCTGTGGTGTGAGTCGCTGCTAATTCTGATTGATTTCAACTCGCGCGATCGCTCTCAAAGCTGTTGCTTGCAGTTGCCCTTGGACTCGCTGAAACGTGACAGTTTCATTGGAAACAGAGGCGATCGCAATCGCCTGACTCTTCAGCCGGGAAGATTCCTGCACGGTATAGGTAGCGACGGCAGTTTTGCCATCGGGATTCACTCGGATCTTGATGTCTGAGTAGTTAGCTTGGTGCTGCTCGATCATCGTCCGTCCCTGCTTCAGGTAGGCGATGTACTGCTGCCGCGTCAGGCTAAGTTTGCGAGAGCCAGCCACCGTTTGCACTGTAATGTCGATCGTCGCATTGGGAGCCAGGAATTTGCTCATCTCCTCCCCATCTTGTTTGCGGCTGGCGGCAATAATCTGCTCCAGTATGGCGCGAACTTCAGCCTCTGTGATAGCGATAGCTCTAGGGATGGCGCTTTGAACCGGCGATGGAGAAGGCTGGGCGATCGTCCCCTGGTCAGACCCCAGCAGAGCCAGTCCTGCCATGCCAGCCAGCATTGTCCTTGTCCAAGACAGCATCAGGAATCCTCCGATGATTTGAGTCGTTGCATTAGCCGATCGTAGCTCTGTCGGACTGCTTGGGCGGAGGAGTGCAGCGCCTCTCGCTCTGGGTCAGTCAAATCCAATTCCAGGATGCGATCCACACCCTGATAGCCCAGACAGCAGGGAACCCCAATGAACACATCCTGTAGCCCGTACTCGCCTTCCAGATAAGCTGCCGTGGGCAACAGGCGAGATTGGTTATACAAAATCGACTCCACCATAACGCAGGCTGCTGAAGCCGGGGCAAAATAAGCGCCGCCCGTCTGCATCAGATTTACGATTTCTGCCCCCCCATTGCGAGTCCGCTCCACCAAGCGATCGATCGCTGCCTGCTCCAGTAATTCAGTAATGGGAATTCCGTTCACAGTCGAGTAGCGGGGCAACGGAACCATCAGGTCGCCGTGGCTGCCTAACACGGTGGCGCTGATGTCTGCCACAGAAACCCCAAGCTCCATCGCCAAAAACGTTTGGAATCTGGCAGAGTCCAGTACCCCCGCCATGCCCATTACCTGTCGCTTCGGCCGCCCACTCACCTGCCAGACCAGCTGAGTCATCACATCTAGCGGATTCGTAACCACCAGCAAAATAGCGTTGGGGGAATGGACGATCGCTTGACGGGTCACATCTGCCACAATCCGAGCGTTGGTCAGCATCAAATCATCGCGGGTCATGCCTGGCTTGCGGGGAAGCCCAGCAGTGATCACGATGATGTTGGAGTCGGCAGTGGCAGCGTAGTCATTGCTGCCGAGGATTTGACGATCGTGCCGTTCAATTCCCCGCGCCTCCATCATGTCCAAGGCCAATCCCTGGGGGCGACCAGGAATCACATCCAGAAGCACCACGTCCGCCAGGTTTTTCTCCGCAATCCGCAAAGCCAAAGTGCTGCCAACATTGCCTGCCCCAATCACCGCTACACGAGCAGAAGTATAGGTAGCTGAGGAAGGACGAAGAACCATACTTGAGACAGCCAGATAAGACAGCCAGAAGAAATTAGCCAGAGATAAACCAGCGTGAGATGAATCTTACCAAACCTGCGCTGGGTTCGCTGATCGTTCTAGGAGCAATCAGCGCCTCCTCAAAACCTGCTGGCTTACCTGAAGCTGGCAATTACTGTAAAGGGCAATCACTCTGAAGGGCAATTACTCTGAAGGGTAACTACTGTGGAAGGCGATCGACCTCGAATTCAAGCGAAATAGTCCTGCCATGATAGTTAATGATATGATGGCTAACTGTGGCTTTTTGAAGTTAGCTCTTTGAAGTATTGACGCTCAACCAGGAATAGAAACGAATGACTAAGCGCACATTGGGGGGAACAAGCCGCAAGCGGAAAAGAACCTCTGGGTTTCGCGCCCGGATGCGAACTGCAAACGGGCAGAACGTGATCAAAGCCCGTCGCAAAAAGGGTCGGGTTAGGCTGGCGGTGGTCTAGCCCTGTCTCAATTCGGGCTGTTAGTGAGGGTTGATCGTGTCCTTGCCGAAAGTGAATCGACTCAGGCAACGTCAGGATTTCACGATCGTCTACAAGCGGGGGATTCGTCGTCACGGCAAGCATATGACGCTGCGGGCTTTGCGCTCTGGGCAACCTAGTCATTCTGTGGCAACTCGCATTGGCATCTCCATCAGCCAGAAAGTCAGCAAACGCGCAGTAGTGCGGAATCGAATTAAGCGGCGAATTCGATCGTCTTTGCGCCAACTACTGCCCAGTATGGCGACAGGCTGGGACATTGTGTTTGTTGTGCATCCCCAAGCGGTTGAGTGCGATTCCCTGCAAATTCTGCAAGAATTAGAGCAACTATTGATGCAAGCTGAGGTGATTCATGGCGGTGACTGAAGAGGTTTATTACGAAGGCGGGCCGCACGTTGGCGATCTGATCTTCAATATCTTGCTGGGGTTCACCGTCATATGCTTGCCCCTGACCGTTGGTGCGATCACACGGGCTTTGTGGCTGCGCTACCGAATCACTAACCGTCGGATCTCAGTGACAGGCGGTTGGCAGGGGCGCGAGCGCTCCGACATCATTTACTCAGAGATCAGAAAGGTTGTCACGGTTCCCCGTGGTTTAGGCGCTTGGGGAGACATGGTGGTGACGCTAAAGGACGGTAGCCGATTGGAGCTGCGATCGGTTCCTCGGTTCCGCGAAATCTACGACTACATCAACCAGAATCTATCTCCCGCCGCTAAAGCTGCCAGTGGCTCTTTGGGTAGCCAGGATTAGGCTAATGGAGTAGGGTAAACCCTACTGGGCGATCGTCTAATCTGGAAA
>DATNQR010000296.1:0-4500 GCA_036703905.1 Thermosynechococcaceae cyanobacterium | reverse complement strand
AGTCGAACCTTCCGGCGTACCCAACACCATCACGGGGCACTTTGCCTACGGAGTGGCCCAGGTAGTGCGCGATCGCTTCACGGGCGAACTGCGATTTGAGGTGGAATACGAGCAAGTCTACGCCCACAACCCCAACGGCATCATCGCGGGTGCTCATACTTGGGCAGACTACATGGGCAACCTGCGGTGGGGCTGGCTGGGGACTCGTCCGGTTTCCGATGGGCTGATCCAGTTCGCTCCCGTTACCCAGGACTACAGCTTCGACGGGATCAAGCTGTCGCCGATCGAGGAGTTTCTGCACCAGCTACGGGTGATGATGGCGCGGTATCGCGTGGGCGACGGCACAGGTTTTGCCACCGTCACTCCGGCGACTTCCTGCATTCAAGATTCCAGTCAGGCGCTCTACGCCACCATCAAACGCATTCGACAACAGGTGCAGGCGAACCCGGCGATCGTCACCTGGCTACGAACTCACCCTAATGATCCTCAAACCCAGCGCTTCCAACAGTTAACCGATCTGGGAGCCGCTCTAGAAAAGCAACTCACTCCTCTGGGCATTGTTCGGGCCGATTGGGATAGCGCCAACAGTCGGCCCTTCCGCGATCGCAGCATCTGGGCTGGACTGACCAGTTGGCGCACCATGATGCCACGCCAGGCCCATGACGAACTCGCCACCCTGTTCCTGAAGCTGGGCGGACATCTCTGGTTCTTGCGAACCAATCAGGTAGGCGGCATTGACCCAGATATCGCGCCCCTTGCTCCCACGGAACTGCTGGGGGAAATGATTGTTCCTACCACCAAAGTTTCCTTGGCCGCGGTGCTGTTCAATCGGCTGTTGGGATCGCTGACCCTCCCCAGTGGACGCGACTGGCTAATTACGCTGGTGTCGCTAGGCGGCTATGCTGCGATCGCCCTGCCAATCGGTTTCTTCACCCAGTTTCTCCACTTCACTCCGTGGAACGCGCCCAAATTCCGGTGGCTGCTGCTGACGCTCTGGACATTTTTTCTGCCTGCCGTGGTGGAGGAAGTGGTCTTTCGAGTGCTGTGGTTGCCCCATCCAGCTCAGGTGGTGTCCTGGGGAAACTGGAGTTTGTGGGCCGCGATCGGGCTGCTGCTTTATCTCGCCTACCATCCCCTCAATGCCAAAACATTTTACAAATCTGGCTTCCCCACGTTCTTCAAGCCTGCGTTCTTGCTTTTGACAGGACTGCTAGGGCTGACCTGCACAATTGTCTATGGGCTGACCGGGGCACTGCTGCCGATCGTCCTAATTCACTGGGCGGTGGTGGCGGTGTGGCTGCTGCTGTTGGGCGGGTTGCAAAAGCTACACCCAGAAAGGCAGGGAGCGGTAAAGTACTCTGATGCTTGAGATTTATAACTGTAGACAGCTTGCCTAGGGCGGTGCTGCATCGCCACAAGAGGCTGAAGCCCCTTGTCCCAACGAATCTGGCTATAGGAATCTAGCCATAGCTATATCTGATGCCTGAGAACCTAATTTTGAAAATCTGATGGTTGAGAAGACCTGTGAAATCTAGCTTGCTTCGACTGCTGCCCGTGGCCTCTTCTCTGCTGGCGATCGCTGCTGCCCTGCTGGTGGGGGCATTGCTGATCGCGATCGCAGGGGTGAATCCGCTTAAGGCGTACTCCATCCTGTTCAGCGAATCTCTGGTCAGCTACTACGGCTTCGCCAACACTCTCAACAAAACTGCCCCCTTGCTGTTCACCAGTTTGGGCGTGCTGGTGGCTTTGAAAGCGGGACAGTTCAACATCGGCGGCGAAGGGCAGATCTATATGGGTGGCTTAGGCAGCGCGATCGTCGGTCTGTCGCTCCACGGGTTCCCAGCGCTAATTCACTTGCCCTTGGCTTTACTAGGAGGATTTTTGTTCGGCGCAGTTTGGGGCGCAATTCCTGGCTACCTGAAGGCTGTGCGCGGCGTGAACGAAGTGATCACAACGCTGCTGCTGAACTACATCGCCATCAACCTGATTAGCTACACCGTGAGCGGGCCGCTGCTGGAACCAAAAGCTCCCAGTCCTTTTAGTCCACCGATCGATTCCACCGCTCAGTTGCCCATCATTTTGCCCCAAACCCCAGCCCATGCGGGCATTCTGCTGGCCTTAGTGACTACGGCTGTTCTCTGGGTCGTCCTCGCCCGATCGCCCTTTGGCTACCAGATCGAAACCGTGGGTCAAAATCCGATCGCTGCCCGGTACGCCGGAATTTCTGTGGAGCGGACGATCATGCTGGTGATGGCGCTGGCGGGAGGTTTGGCGGGTCTGGCAGGCTCCGGGGAAGTGCTGGGGTTGAAGTACCGCCTGTTCGAGAATTTTTCCCCAGGGTATGGGTTTGACGCGATCGCGATCGCCTTCCTCAGTCGCGGCAATCTACTCGGCATAGTGCTGACTTCTCTGTTCTTCGGCGCACTCCGGGCCGGGGCCAACGTGATGCAGCGCAGCGCTGGCGTGCCGGTCACTGTTGTGCTGGCGATTCAGGGTTTGACGGTGCTTTTTATTGCCGTCAGCCTCGTTCTAGAACAGCGCGTGGTCAGGGAAACTTGATGGTCATAAGCTCCAGGCAATCAGGAAAGAGCCACCAATGTAGGCAAAGGCTTCGATCAATCCTGCGCCAAGGTTAGGGATGGCTTGATTCACAATCTCATCTGAGATCTTCACGCCTGGAACCAGGACTAGATCAGCAATCCAGCGAATTAGCGCCAGCGCTATCAACGACAACCCCAGCACCAGTCCATACTGGGGAAAACTTTGCTGCCAGGTCTGGAATTCTGGCACGAAGGCAATTCGCACGATGTTGCCCGTGCCCACCAGCAACCCCGCCAAGGCCACACCAGCCGCCGGATTGTTGCGCTTACAGATCTCGCGGAACACGTTGTAGGTGGCGACTCGTGGATAGAGCGAACTCACCAGCACCAGCACCGTCAGTCCCACCGCCCAGCAGACAAGACCGACAAAATACGTGCCGCCCTCGCCACCCAGAGCCGTGCTGAGGATCAGCCCGTTGGCGATGTGCAGTCCGGCTTCCACTGCGCCGGCCCCGACGTTCTGTTCCTCCACAATCTCCCGTGCCCCGTCGCAGCGCCGCATGATCAGCACATCGCCTACCCAAGCTCCCGCCAGCATCAGCCCAATTACGCCTGCGCCGTAGGTAGCCAGGTTGAGCGATCGTTCTTGCCAATCTTCACCCGTTTTGTCCAGCACCCCGGCCAGGGCAATCACAATCCCGAAATAGTAGCCCACCAAGGCGATCGCCACGGCGGGGTTGTCTCGCACGAACAGTTCTAGATGTAGTTCCATCCGCCGAAACAGTTTTCGGTAGGCCAACTGACCAAACCAGAAGACAGCGAAGCCGATCGCGATATCCAGGGCGGTGACACCAATGCGGAAGAAAAGGTCGGGGATCATGGTGGCAGGGTAGAGAGGGGAAAATTGTCAGGAAGGCACTTTGGGAGCCAGCACTTCGCCTGTGCGCTGGCCCTCGACATCCCGTCCTAACCTATGGGGCTATGGCTATATTTGCTGATTTAGGGCTGGTTGACTGCTGGTTAATTTAGCTGGTTTATTTGCAGATCTATTTTAAGTGTTGACTGACTAGCTGACTTAGCTTTTGGCTTACAGTTTAAGCCAAAAGCTAAGTTAAGCCAAAAGGTCGATCGCGGTGCGGGTCGCAAAAACGGAATTGTTAACGAGATTGTTTCAGTGCTGAATTCTCCGCAAAATACCGATCAGGGTATCGGCGAGGCGATCGTAGAAAAAGTAGTCGTGAGCACCGATCGTAGTAATGAGAGAGCCACCGAACTGTCCTTTGAACTGGGAGAACTTGGCGTAGGCGTGGTTGGGATTGCGGGTGTAGCCGTAGAAATCGTACACCGTGCAGCCTCTGGCTTTAGCTCGCTGCATAGCCTCCCAGTGGAGGGCATAGTTGGGCATCACCTGGGCGTGGTTGGTGCTGCGGCCGCCGTAGAGGTAGGTTGCTCGATCGCCCCAATACACCACCAGAATGGCCGACAGCACCTCACCCTGCCACCGCGCCAGCCCAATTTCTGCCAGGTTTGCCTTGAATAAAGTTTGGCAAAGATTGATAAAAAATCCGTAGGGTTCGCCAAAAAACTGCTGGCGTTTGACGGTTTCCCAGAACAAATCGTAGAACGTGGGCAGGGCTTGTGAATCGGTAGTGAATTGCGTCGTCACGCCGTGGCGCTGACTCAGCCGCAGATTATAGCGACCTTTCGGCTTCATAGCGGCCAGCATTTCGGTTTCCGGCCGTAGATTGATCAACAGGGTTTCTGAGGGCAGAACATCGATCGGGGCACGGACAAAATCCTTGAGGAAAGCTGGTTTTTCTGAATACAACGGTTCAATTCGTAGGGCGATCGCTCCCAAATCTGTCGCCAGTTCTGCGGCCTGCTGCATCAACAATTGCATCCCGGTCGTCTGAAATTCTGCCAGGAGAAATGGGCCGCCAGGAGCCATCAGCAAATTTGC
>DATNQR010000295.1:0-11504 GCA_036703905.1 Thermosynechococcaceae cyanobacterium | reverse complement strand
ACCGCTGCTCTTGCAGTTTTAGCAAAATTTCGGCGTGGACTTCGCGAGTGATGGGGTAGAAGTAGGCGAGAACCAGTCCAATGATCAGGGACAAGGCAGGCAGAGGCCCGATCGCCACCCGAATAGCCAGCAGCGCCGAAGGGACTTGCTCGACTTTGCCTTGCTCGTAGCCTGCCCACCCCAACGCCTGACTCACCAGGAAAATGCCGATCGCCAGTCCCACTTTTTGCAGCAACACCATAAACGCATAGAACACCCCTTCTCGGCGCTGCCCAGTTTGCAGTTCATCCAGTTCGATCACGTCCGGCAACATCGACCAGGGAATCAGATAGGCTGTGGAAACACCCATTCCCGCCAAAACTGCCAGCCCAAACATCAACGCTTCCTGACCGGGTTGAAGCAGAAATAGCCCCAACTGCGCCACAATCCACAGCCCCATGCCCAGATAGTAAGTGACTTTTTTGCCCACCCGGTTGCTAACGGCACTCCAGAAGAACAGCATCACCAACGAAGCTCCTAGCACCGCCAAGATTGCTAGATCAGACTTCTGATCTGATAGACCCATCTGGCTAATCACGAAGTATTTCAGGATTGTGGCGGTCATCTGGAGCGCCAGCCAGGAAAACAGGTAAATCCCAATCACGTAGAGGAAGGGGCGGTTGCTGAACACAATCCGCAACTGTTGCCCAAACGGAAGGCTGGCCTCTTCGGTTGTCGCTGCGATCGCCCCCATCGCCTGGGCCCGCGCCCTAGTTCCAAACACACACCAGTAGAGTGAGGCGATCGACAGGGCCGCACAAAAGCTGCTAACCCAGAGGTACTTCTGACTTGGGTCTTGTACCAGTCCCGCCGCCACGAGCATCAGAATCACGGAGAAGATGCTGCCCCCGATCGAGAAGGTGAATCGAAAACTCGTGAGACTGGTGCGCTCGTTGTAATCCTGGGTTAGCTCAGGAGTCAGGGCTGTGTAGGGCAGATTAACCGCTGTGAAAGCGGTATTGAACAAAATACTGATGAGAACATAGTAGGCAAACAGGGCCCAACGATCAGTAAAGGGAACAATCCACTGCAACACAAACAAAATTCCGAAGGGAATCGCGCCCCACAGCATCCAGGGATAGCGCCGCCCCCAAGACGATCGGGTGCGATCGCTCAGCACCCCAACGATCGGGTCGTTGATTGCATCCCAAATTTTGCCGATCAGCAAAATGCTACCTGCCAATTCCACAGGCAGGCGCGCCACTTCGGTGTAGAAGAACAACAGGTAGAACGTCAGGATATTGGACGTGATCGCTGACCCCAAATCTCCCGCGCCGTAGGCTAGTTTAGTGCTGAGGCGAAGCTTGCCAGGACTGGGGGTTGGGGGCAAATTGTTCATGGTGGGGTACAAGAAATCTGGCTAACAGTTGTATTATCTTCTTCATCTTCCGGTACGCAGCATACACCCGCTGGGACACATCGTGAGGCGGTTGCCCACGGGTCGCGCACCGTCACTTGGAAGCTCACCCTTTTTGTTTCCCGTTTTGCCATGATAGATTTGCACGTTTCCTGGTCGGACTATCACCACACGATCGAAAAGCTTGCTCTAGAAATTCACCGATCGGGCTGGAAATTCAATCAGATTATCTGTCTGGCGAAGGGTGGGCTTAGAGTCGGTGATGTTCTGTCCCGGCTGTTCGATTTGCCTCTGGCAATTTTAGCTACTTCTTCCTACGGTGGGGTCAATAATCAAGTCCGGGGTTCCATCACTTTCTCCCACGATTTGACGATGACTACGCCTAATTTAGGTAGCCATATTTTGCTGGTAGATGATTTAGTAGATTCCGGTATAACTTTGAAGCGAACGCTGGTTTGGCTCGATCGTAAATACGGATTTTACGTTGAAGAGGTAAAAACCGGGGTGCTTTGGTACAAAGATTGTTCAGTGATTACACCGGATTTTTACGCTGAATATTTACCTGATGATCCCTGGATTCATCAACCCTTTGAAACCTACGAACGCACTTCTCTAGACGAGTTAGCTGCCCTTCATGCCGCATCCTCAACTGTTAAGTAACCGGTTTCTAGGAGAGTTTGAAAAATCACCTGTTGCCTGTCGTGGGAGAGATGGAAACCCCAAAACCTTATAGCTATGCTAGAACTCAGGAACGTTAGCTCATAGTTCTCTTGCTCTAATATTGCTTTTGTAGTACTGACTCTAGCAGTATCGGATCTAGTCGGGCTTAAGTGCTTAATTGAATCGGGCTACACCTATTAAGCGAATTAAGCAAAGCTGAGTAGAACAAAATAAGTTAATTTCCTGCACCTCTTAATATATCAGGGGCAAGTAATGCGAGATTCAATGGGTCAATCGCAGCCATCTTCTGCCCTGCGGCATCCCAATCAGAAGCGCCTAGGTGGACATTTGATTGAGGCAGGGCTGCTGACCACCGCACAGGTAGATGTTGCCTTGAATGACCAGCGCTTGACAGGAATGCGCTTTGGTGAGGTGATAGTGGCGCGAGGTTGGGTCAAGCGACAGACGATCGAGTACTTAATGAAAAAAGTCGTTTTGCCAGAGCAGCAGGCGCTTTTGGAGGCAGAGCAAGCAGTTCCAAAGCGCAAGTCAGGGCAGATGCACTTTTCCACTCCCAGACCGACCAATTCCGCAGTCAACGGGACAGGAGGCAATGGGACAGGCATGAGCAGCACCGATCTCCACTCACCAATCTCTAAGCCGCTCCCTTCCACAGGTTCAGAGGATGAAGGAGTGAGTTGGGTGGGCTAGAGCTTGGACATTGCTGACTGTGGAGATCAACTGAAGGTCGGCAGTCCGTAGATACATTCAAAATTCAAGTTCAAAATTCGGGTTCAGAATTCGGCAGAATTATCCCGTGCTGAATTGATGCCTGATTTGCAACCAACTCTGAAGTTGATTTCTGACCTAAAGGCGTAAAGGTAGTTCCTGAAGACGGGCCCTGTTGGGATCGAACCAACGACCGACCGCTTAGAAGGCGGTTGCTCTATCCACTGAGCTAAGGGCCCAAATTGGGCAAAAACGATCGTGCTTCCAGTCCATCTGAGGTAGAAGAGTGTGACGCTCTAATTGCCAGCGTCTCATTTTCCCTAAGTCAGCGCTGCTTCTCGACAGGTCTTCCCGTCGCTTAACTCGTGCCGATCGTTACCACCGAACCTTATCCAGGCTATAAGCTTACAATATTCAAACTCGGTTTGCGTTTTGAAGCTCAAAAAAACTTAGTGTTTGAAGCAGCCTAAACGGTGTAAACCTTCAAGGGTGCTGAGTTGACAAATCCACCAACCGCCAAAGCCTGAGAATTGATTAAGATATGAGTTTGAATTTTGAACGCAAGACTACATCCTGCGCTCATCAGGCGACTTCAATCTGGGCCTCGGCTAAGTGATTGTTATCTGAAGCCCCTCAGCCCTGACAGCAGTTAATCGGCGGTGTCATGTTTATTCTGAAACGGCAGGATGTCGAAATCTCTAGCGTTCAGCACCCAAAGCGAGATCAGCAGATCCCCATTCTCAGCTACCAGGGGCAGACCTTTCGCCTGATCAATGTGTTCAACGCCAGTCAGGAGGAAGACGCAAAAACCTTCTGGCGTGACCTGACCGATAACCAGGGCAAAGCCTGCGTCCTGCTGGAGGAACCTGAGCGCTATAGCGTTTGGGGGAAAATTCGTCTGGAGCAGCTTGCCACGGAAGCTGCTCCCGGTGAGATGGCGGCCTCCCCTATCAACACAAAGTCTTGTCTGCTGATGCTACAAGCGCTGTATATCGATGTTGAAGACTTGCTGGGCAATCGACAGGCGGGGCTGTTTCAGAAAGACATCAGTCAAGTTTTCACCCAGTGGCACTTCCCGCAAGCGGGTTCACCGGATGCAGTGAAGTATTTGTTGACCACTGATCCGCTCAGTGCAGCCCATCTGCCTCCCTGGCAAGAGCATCATTTGAACACTCTGCTGCAAGAGCTTCACCGCTTGGGTAAATCCTATTTTGGTAATACCGCTTTTGCGGAGCGAGCGATCGACGCTCTAGAAGATCTTCCTAAAGCTGAAGTTGACCACTTTAAGCGTTGGTTGAATCAATCGCCTCTAGGTAAGCTATGGAAATAGCTAAGAATCATGGCGCTCTAAGCAACAAACTTCTTTGTAGGGTGATTCGTGTTGCAGAATGGCTGTATCGTTTCAGGAAATGCTGCTTCTGAAAACTGCGATCGTGTCCTGAGAACTCATTGGAGAAGTCCGACTTTTCCAAATTGGATGTAGCTCAATCAGGCAATTCTCTTCTCGCTATTCTTCCCTATCGCCAACCTTCGGCGATCTTCCTGTCTTCAGTCTCTGGTCAACCAACATCGCCTAAACTGTTGTCCCCAACCAGCCTTAACCTTTTAGTTTCAGCATTCTCAGGTGAATCATGAGTACGGTAGACAAGTCTTCTCCTAAACCTCTGCTGTCAGTTCAAGCGATCGTGCTGGCTGGGATCATTTGGGCAGTCCTGGCGCTGCTGTTTTTCCTGCTGTTCAGCGTCCCTCCTCAAGGAAAATCTCACCCCCTTTGGTATTCTCTGGGTACGCTGGTTTTTGAGGAGGTGGCCTATTTTTCTGCTGCGGTACTTTGCCTTAGAAATTGGCGTAGTCCGCAAATCGTGAGTGGGCGCAATGTTTGGTTGGGGATCGGGCTGGGAATGCTGTCGTACTTTTTGGGGAACTTGATCTTTGGCTACTGGGAATTAGGCTTGAGACGAGAGCCAGATATTTCTCCAGCAGATTTTTTCTTTATCCTTACCTATATTTTCTTGGGTATTGGAATGTCTTCGGCAGTGTTTAGCCGTAAGTTGAGCCTGGAGATTTGGCAGTGGGGCTGTGTGGTGCTGATCACAGCAGTGGGAATTGCGATCGCCGCTTGGGTTGCTCTTCCTTCCCCTCCTGGCACAGCTACTAATTTATTGCTGCCTCCTGCCTATGCCCAGTCTGCCCCCGCCAACCCCAGCAAACCCGCGCCCTCTAAGCCTGCGCCCCAAAAACCAACCCCAACGGTAGGTAATCCGCCCCAAAATTCTCAAAATGCCGAAGCCGCTAAAGCAGAGCAAACAGCACAGGCGCCAGAGTGGGCAGTCAGCATGGAAAATCTGCTGCGACCCCTCAAAGATCCGGTGAACTTGTTCTATCTGCTGTGCGACTTGTTTCTGTTGGTGCTGGCTACTATGCTGCTGCTGGCTTTTTGGGGAGGGCGGTTCTCCCAGTCTTGGCGAATGATTGCGGCGGCGGCTTTTTGTTTGTACATTGCCGACACCTGGTTCAAGTATGCAACCCGCGACCCAAACTATCAGACCGGTAGCCTACCGGAAGTGTTCTGGGTGTTCACGGGTGTGCTATTTGGCATCGGAGCGGTCTTAGAGTATGACGTGTCCAGTCGGGCTAGAAGCCGATCGGGCAGCAGACGACGGACTGCTTGAGGTAGGAGGTAACCCCAGCGTTAGGTCACCTCAACCTTTCCCCTCGGTCTGCTCAGTCGCGCAGAACGTCCTTGCAACTGTACTTCTCGCTTTTGGAATTTCAGGTTAGCAGCCGTTAAGCCTAGAATGGAGCAGGTGAGTCTTTTCGCTTCGGAACCCAGCCCATGCCCTCCAGAAAACTTTCGGACTCAGACAAGCAGCAAGTCATTGAACGCTACCGATCGTCCAATGAAACTGCTGCAATTCTGGCAAACCAATATGGTGTGAGCAACAGCACCATCAGTCGCTTGCTAAAAGCTGGGTTGCCGGAAGCAGAGTATGAAGCGCTGATTCAGCAGAAACGGGGGCGATCGACTGGAGAAGCGACTGCAGGTCTAGAGTCTGTAAGCTTAGAGTCTGTAAGTCCAGAATTTGTAAGTCTAGAATCTGCAAGCTCAGAACCCGTAAGCTCAGAACCTGTAAGCCTAGAGTCTGTAAGTCCAGAGTTCAAACGCCCAGTATTGCCAACCGATGCAGACCTACCTCAGCCAGAGCCTTCTTATGCGGAACTGACTCAGCCAGAAGCGACTCAGCCGGACGAGAGCCTTAAGACCATTCAACCCCCTTCTAAGCTAGAAGCTCCGACTAAGCTAGAAGCCCCGATCCGACGAGTCCGCAAGCGCTCTTCTGCTGCTGAACTGAACAGTGAGCCAGAGCTTCAACCCGAACCTCAGCTTGAACCTTTGGGGCTTGCTCCTGCGATCGTCTTGAAGGCTGAGGCAGTTGAGGCTGAAGAAATTGAGCCTGAAGCAGTTGTGAGCGATCGATCAGTCGAACTGAACGTTCTTGAAGAGATTTTGGAGGAAGAAATCTCTGATGACCAGGATGATTTGGACAGCGACCTGGACAGCGACCTGGACGATCTAGATGAGGATGAGGATGGAGATGACGAGCCGCTTGAAGACGGCGCTTTATTGGTCAGTCGGCAGGGACGCAGTAATACTCAGATGCGGGTGTTGCCCCTCACTGATGCTTCAATCCCGCGTACCTGCTACCTGGTAGTGGATCGATCGGCGGAACTTGTGGCGCGCCCCCTGAGAGAATTTGGCGATCTTGGCTCGATTCCTGATGAAGAAACTCAAGCGAAAACTCTGCCCGTATTTGATAATCACCGTGTCGCCAAGCGGTACTCCAATCCCCGTACCCAACGGGTGATCAAGCTCCCTGACGGCAGAGTGCTTCAGAAAACCTCCTCTCATCTGCAAGCCAAAGGCATTACTCGGCTGCTAATTGACGGACAGGTGTACTCCTTCGTATAAAGTTAGCGCTCTGTGCCTTATGCTCTGTGCCCTATGCTCTTACCCTCTCTACCCTTGAGATGCTATAGGTTGCACTGGCATCTTCCGCAAAACTGGGTTCATCACCTGAAGCTTGTTGATCTCAAACGATCGAAAAGCACAGCATAGAATAGACGAAGCCAATGGACGCTTGGAACCGGGGAGATCAGTGATTTCAGCAGATGGGCCGACCTTCAACGAACTTCAGGGATTGAGCGATCGCGAGGTCAAAGCGCGACAGGACTTGGGACAAACCAACAACGCCAAACTGCAAACCAGCCGCTCTTATTTCCAGATCTTCGCTGAAAACCTTTTCACCTTCATCAACGCCGTTTTCTTTACTATCACGGCGGTCTTCCTGCTGCTCAATCGTCCCAGCGATGGCGTGTTTGTGGCGACGGTCGTGTTTGCAGGCGTGGTCATCAACATTGTCCAGGAAGTCTGGGCCAAGCAGAAGCTCGACCAGATTGCCCTGCTCACCCGTCCCCAAGCCACCGTAATTCGGGAAGGGCAGGAGCGCAGCATCACGCCAGAGGAGATTGTCCTAGGAGATATCCTGCTGCTGCGACCAGGGGATCAAATTCTGGTAGATGGGGCGATCGTCGGAGCCGGAAAGATTGAAGCCGACGAAGCCTTGCTGACGGGGGAATCGGATCAAATTCCCAAAGCCCAGGACGACCCAGTATATTCCGGCAGCTTTTGCGTCAGTGGAACCGCCTGCTATGAAGCGCAGAAGGTAGGCGCAGATACCGTGGCCTACAAGCTGATGGCAGGGGCGCGGGCATATCGCCAGGTGCAAACGCCCCTCCAGGTCGAGATCAACCTGGTGATCCGCATCTTTCTGTTAATCGCTACTTTTCTATGGATTTTGATTGGGATCAGCTTTCTGAGTCGATCGCAGCCCCTTAATGAAGTAGTGCAACGGGCGGCGGTGGTGGCGGGACTGGTTCCGGCGGGGTTGCTGGTGGCCATTACTTTGGCTTATGGCATGGGGGCGCTGCGGATGCTGGGGGAAAACGTACTGATCCAGCAGACCAACGCGATCGAGTCTCTCAGCAACGTCAACGTTCTCTGTCTAGATAAAACTGGAACCCTGACCACCAACCACATCCAACTGGAAAGCACTTATCCCTTGGGTATCTCCGAGGCCGAACTGCGGGCTTTGCTGGGAGACTATGCTGCAAGCACTACCGCCGGAAACCGCACCAGCGAAGCGATCGGGCACGCTTGCTCTGGGTACGCCACTCCCGTCAAGGCCGAAGTTCCCTTCTCTTCAGCCCGCAAGTGGAGCGCGATCGCCTTTGACCATCCAGAGAAACCGGGAACTTACTTGTTGGGCGCACCGGAGATTTTGCTGCAAGACAAGGCCTTTGACGCTGCTACCAGCGAGTTTGTGCAGCAGCAGGTGGAGCAAGGCTTCCGAGTGGTGCTGTTTGCCTATTGCTTAGAGCCGATCGAGCCTGCCAACAAGCCAAAACTTCCCGCAGACTTGCAGCCCTTGGGGATCTTGACCTTTAGTGATCAACTGCGACCCTCGGCCCGCGAGATTTTGCAGGGGTTTGCGAAGGCGGGGATCGCCGTCAAAATCATCTCTGGCGACAATCCGCAGACTGTGAAAGCGCTGGCAATTCAGGCTGGTTTAGGCAGTGAGATCCAGGTGGTGTCCGGGCGAGATCTCGATCGCATGGACGACGCTCAGTTTGCTCAAGCCGCCCGCGATTGCCGCGTTTTTGGACGGATTACCCCAGAGCAGAAAGCTAAGCTCGTCACGAGCCTCCGCGCTGATGGTTACTACGTGGCCATGACCGGAGACGGGGTGAACGATGTCCTGTCGCTGAAACAGGCGAACTTGGGGATCGCAATGGAGAGCGGCAGCAAAGCTACCAGAGGCGTAGCGGACATTGTGCTGATGAAGGATTCTTTTGAAGCGCTGCCCCAAGCGTTTCTGGAGGGACAACGAATTCGGAGCGGCATTCGAGACGTGATGCGGCTCTACCTGGTGCGAATGGTGTGCGTGACGCTGCTGATTTTTGCCACCTCGATCGTCACCGACAGTTTCCCCCTGATGAACAAGCACAGCGCCCTCGTAACGCTGATTGGGGTGGGTATTCCCGCCGCCTTTCTGCCCGTCTGGGCCAAGCCAGAGCCACCTACCCATCGCAGCATGGTGCGATCGATGCTGCATTTTCTCCTGCCTGCAATCCTCACAATTACCCTACTGTCACTGTTCATCTATCTGTTCTTCCTAGTGGATGCCATCTTGGTGCTGCCACCGAATCTGGAAGTAACTAAAGTGGATTACAGTGGGCCGCGCACCGCCCTAGTGACGATTTTGGTTTTTTGCGAACTGCTGATGCTGCCGTTTCTGAAGCCGCCAACTCGCGCTTGGGTTGCGGGTCAGCCGTTTAGTGGCGATCGACGCTACTCTTTCACGGCACTAATTCTGCTGGGAGTTTATCTAACAATCTTGTTCACGCCGCCCCTGCGGGAGTTTTTTGAGCTTGCCCCCATGAGTGTGTTGGATTGTGGCTTTCTGATGCTGGTGGCGCTGGAGTGGGCACTGATTGTCCGGTTAATGTGGCGCACCCGCTTTCTCGATCGCTTCCTCGGCACAAACCTCAGCTAGATAATTGGTTGAACGCTCAGTTGTACTTAAACGCCCATGCTTACGAAAACACTTCCCTCCCAACTGCCCCAGCACAAAGTCACAATCTGGGAAGTTTTAATCACTGTCGTCAGCGCGATCGCGATCGTCTCTGCTGGGCTGATAGGGCTAAGCCTCAAGTTCATGCTTCATGCCTCTGAGCCTCGGCGAGTGGAAGCCATTTCAGACAACATCATGACCTACCAAGTTCCTGGTGGAGTTAGGGGAGAGTTTGGTATCAATTTTGCAGGAGCGAAAATCGCCCTTTTAGGCAACCGTCCACAAGGAGTAAAGCTACTGGTGGCCAGAGTTCCGGTGAATGCAGGCACGGATAAACGCCAGCTTGAACAAGCGCTGGAGAATGGATTTTTAGCCCGCACTGAAGAAGCCTTTGCCGTCAGCAATTCCCGCACCGAAACTCGATCGCTCTGCGGCTCCAGCGTTCCCGTTCAAGTCACCGAAGGACAGCTAACCGATCCCAACCAGAATGATCCCAGACCTGCCATCCAGTACAAAGCTAGCGTTAACGTTGCTGATCGGCGCTATGTGATCAGAATTGTCACCCGTGGTCAGAATGCTAAACCTAAAGCTGAGAAGATCTTTGAATCTTTGGACTGCAAGCAGCCACAGTTATGACGACGTAGGAAAAAGCATTGAAATTAAGGCAGGAAGACTGTATTTCTCTGCTTAGTCTCTCCAGAGGGCAAGTCCACCCAACAGTCCCGCAACGTTCGGCACAATTTCTACATTCACGGGTAGCGTCAGATCAATTTTCTTGGTGTTCCCACCGCCGATGTAGAGCCGATCGTAGTTGAACAAATGCTCAATCGTGGCTATCGCCTTTTCTAGACGACCATTCCAGCGTTTTTTTCCGACGCGATCGAGGGCGGCCCGACCTAGTTGCTGCTCGTAGGTTTCCTCCTTCTGAAACGGGTGATGACCCAGCTCCAGGTTAGGAACCAGACTTCCCGCTAGAAATAGGGCAGAACCCACGCCTGTTCCCAACGTAATCACCATTTCCACGCCCTGCCCAGAAATGGCCCCCATGCCCTGCATATCAGCATCATTTACAACGCGTGTGGGTTTGCCCAGCCGATCGCTCAGCCCACTGCCCAGATCAAATCCTATCCAGTCTGGGTGTAGATTTGCTGCTGTCAGCGTCTGCCCCAACTTCACTACCCCCGGAAAGCCCACGGAAACACGATCGTAGGGTTTATCCTCTGCCAGCGCCACGATCGCATCCAGCACCGCGTCAGGGGTGGGAGTTTCTGGGGTTTCAACTCGATCGCGCTCCGTCAAGGGGTTGCCACGCTCATCCAGCACCATAACTTTGATGCCACTGCCACCAATGTCCACTGCCAGAGTTTGAAGTTTTGGAAGGGAAGTTGCCATGTCGATCGTTTGAACTTTCTAAGAGAATCAAACCTCAAAATGACAGCGTTAACCAAATCTTTAACCTTTCATGCTGATTCCTTCAGTCCATCCAGCCTGTATCCAGAGTTCCGGGTTGAACAGGCGGCTCATTGGGAAACACGGGCCGAGCGATGGAATAAACCTGCTGTCGGCGAATTGCAGTTTGGGCAGAAGCTGGAACGATCGCGGCTGGCTTTTCGGGGGGCTTTTCGGCTGGTTTCTCGGCTGGCTTCTTGAGGTCTGCAAGCTCCTGAGCTAACTTCGTGTTCGCCTCAGCTAGTTGCAGCGCATCTTTTCTTGCTTCCTCTAGATCTTGCTTGAGGGTATCGGTGCGCTTCAGATCGGCTCGGAGCGACTTGACCAATTTTTGCTGATCCTCTACTTGCTCTTGCAGATCGGCGACTTGACTTTCTAGAGCCGCTTCGCGCTGCTGGCTTTTCCCCAGGTTAGCCTTCAGTTGAGCGATCGTTTTTTCTGCTTCCTTGAGGGCTTCACTCGGAGCCGTGTCTGAGTCTGACGCTGGCTGAGCCGCTGCCTCGTCTGCATCTTCTGGCTTCTGAGCTTCTTCCCGCAATAGATCCGTCAACCGTCTTCTCGCCATTACTCCCTCCAATCCTGCTGAATTTCGTCTGCAACCTGCTGGTAATCCGCTTCGGCTTCCCGTGCGTTCCGTC
>DATNQR010000294.1:0-18612 GCA_036703905.1 Thermosynechococcaceae cyanobacterium | reverse complement strand
TTGAGGCAGCGAATGGCGATCGGGCTTTTCTGCAAAATCTCTTCAGCCCACTGAATTCCTTCCGCCTCCAGTCGCTCTACAGGCACAACGCAATTGACCAGACCCATCTTCTCGGCTTGGTCGGCGGTGTATTGGCGGCAGAGATACCAAATTTCCCGCGCTTTCTTCTGACCCACGCTGCGGGCCAGATAGCTGGCCCCAAAGCCGCCATCAAAGCTGCCAACTTTCGGCCCAGTCTGACCAAAAATGGCGTTGTCAGCAGCGATCGTCAAGTCGCACAGCAGATGCAGGACGTGGCCACCCCCGATCGCGTAGCCCGCCACTAAGGCAATCACCACCTTTGGCATGGAGCGGATTAAGCGCTGCAAATCCAGCACGTTCAGGCGCGGCACTCCAGCTTCGTCCACGTAGCCTCCTGAGCCGCGCACGCTCTGATCCCCACCGGCGCAGAAGGCATACTTGCCGTCGGTGTGGGGCCCTGCGCCCGTAAACAGCACTACGCCAACGCGGGTATCTTCGCGGGCGTTGGTGAAGGCATCGTAGAGTTCAACGATCGTCTTAGGACGAAAGGCGTTGCGCTTGTGGGGCCGATTGATCGTGATTTTGGCGATGCCGTCGGCTTTGTGATAGAGGATGTCTTCGTAGGTTTTGGCGGTTTGCCAGTTCATAAAGAGATAGGTGCGGCAAAGGTTCCTAAGTTATTCTGCCGCCATTGGGCATCGGCTTTGCGATCAGTCTGGATTTCTAGGACTCGAATTCCGGTCGTCGGGAGTGGGTTAAGGCACTGGGCAAAGTGATCCCAGTCAGTGATGCGCTCGTAAGCAGCGCCATAGGTGGCACAGAGTTGAGCGAAGTTGATCGCCTGAGGCGTGGCAAAGTAAGTTTCAAACGGAGGATCGAAGCGGGCGATCGGCAGCATCTCGAAAATTCCGCCGCCGTTGTTGTTGATCAGCACAATGGTCAAGTGTCCGGCAAACTGGGGCCGCAACAGGAAGCCGTTGGTGTCGTGGAACAGCGCCAAGTCGCCCGTGAGCAGCACGCTACTTTGCTGACGGTGGGCGACTCCTAACGCGGTTGATAGCGTCCCATCAATGCCGTTTGCGCCTCGGTTGAAGAACGGCTCAATTCGAGAATTTCCGGGACTCCAGAAGAACTCCACATCTCGCACAGGCATACTGCTGCTGATAAACACGGGGGTTTCGGGCGGCAGCAGCTTCGAGAGCATCCAAGCCGCTTTGCCCTCAAACAGGTCGATCGTCTCGCCCATGCGCGTGTCCACTGCTTGTCTGATCTGGGCTTCGGCCTTGCTCCAGAGATCCAGGTAGAGCGTTTCGGGCGGGCAATCCGCAGGAAGAGAAGCAGCCAGAGATTCGATCGTCGATCGCAGATGGATCGTGCGGCCATGAAGTGGATCGAGGTTGCGTCCATCGGGATCGATGATCCATTGGCACGGCTGAGTTTGGGCTAACCAGGTGCGGAGTTGCTTGCTGGTGGGCATTTCCCCAACTCGAATCACGGCTTCAGGCGCGAGTTTCTGAGCCAGAGCCGGATTTCGCAGAATCAGGTCATAAGTAGCGATCAGGTTAGGGTTGAGGTCGGCATAGTTCCGTAACGGCGACAGACCTTCAGCCAGCACCGGATAGCCCAGGGTTTTTGACAGATGGGCGATCGCCTTGCAGTAGCGTTCCGGCGATTGAGGTTGGGCGGGCCCAGCAATTACCAGACCCTTTGCTGGGAAGGTGGGCAGGACGATCGGCATGGCGATCGCGAAAGATAGGGGCGAGACAGCTGAAAAAAAGCGTTCAGAATCGAAGATGAGGGTGAGCGCTTGGGTTTGGGGATCAGGCACGGGAATCAGAGGATCGCGCAAAGGCAGATTGAGGTGAACTGGGCCAGGGACAGGGTACAAAGTCCGCTCCCAGGCATGAATTAGGGTTTGGCGCAGATAGGGCAGCAGGTCTAGACTGGGCAATGCCAGTTCAGTCTGCCAGTTGGGGAAATTGCCGTAGAGTTTATGCTGGTCGATCGCTTGCCCCGCGTTGCAATCCCGCAGTTCTGGAGGACGATCAGCCGTCAGCACCAGCAACGGCACTTTGCTTTCTCTGGCTTCGATTACCGCCGGGTAGAAGTTTGCCCCAGCGGTTCCCGAAGTGCAGACTAGCACCACGGGGAGCTTTTGCTGACGGGCTAACCCGATCGCAAAAAAGGCCGCCGATCGCTCATCCAGCACGGGAATTGCTTCAATCTGGGGATGCTGAGCAAAAGCGATGGTCAATGGAGCCGACCGGGAACCCGGACAGATCACTGCCGCCGTCAGTCCCAATCGCCTGAGTGTTTCTGCCAGAACTGATGCCCAAACCGTGTTGGTGTTGCTGAAGTCGATCGTCATGCCAGACCAACCGATGAAAGTTCTCGCTTTTGGATCATACGCTGGCGGTCGGCGCGATCGTGCGATCGTTGAGGTCGATCGGGGTCAGGCTCCCAGAGCTTCAAGGTAAGCCATAGCTTCATAGGTCAGGAAGGCGTGCAGGTGTGGAACCCCTGGCTGGAGCTATTGCTGCTGGTGCTGTCCTCTTTCGGGCTGTAGCTGGCTGACCAGATGACGAAGCTCCGGCAGAATTAGCGTCTCCATAGCCAGCCGCACGGCATTTGAAGATCCTGGAACCGAGAACACCAGTCGTTCTCGATAAACTCCCGCGATCGCCCGTGACGCGATTGCCCGTGAGCCAATCTCGGCGTAGCTCAACATCCGAAAAAGCTCACCAAAGCCGGGCAGCGTTTTTTCCAGGAGTTGTTCGATCGCGTCGTAGGTTGTGTCTCTAGGGGCAATCCCTGTGCCGCCGTTGATGATGATCGCCTCTGTATCCTGGGACAACTGCTCAATCTGCGATCGAATTTGCTCTGGCTCATCTTTCACCAGAACGTAGGCGCAGGTGATATGGCCCGCTTCTCGCAGCAGGCGTTGAATCAGCAGACCACTGCGATCGGTTTCTGGAGTGCGCGTATCGCTGACCGTAATTACGGCGCATCGGACAGCCCAGCTTACCGTATCAGGATGGGGAGTCGGGGACACCTAGCAGCCTCCTGGCAGCTCTAGAGCAAGGGAAGAGCAAGGGAAAAGAGATGGGCTGGGTTCTCCAGACCAGTTCATCTAGCCTAAACTTCATCTAGCCTAAGCCATCACCATGCCGCCATCCACATTAATCACTTGTCCGGTGATGTAGCTGGCAGCGGGGTCTGCTGCTAGGAAGCGAATCAGACCCGCCACTTCTTCCGGCTGACCGTAGCGATTGAGGGGAATGAACTTCAGAATCTCATCAGTTTTCAGGTCGTTGGTCATATCGGTGGTGATGAAGCCGGGAGCAACCGCATTGACGGTGATGCCCCGGCTGGCCAGTTCCTTCGCCACAGTGCGGGTGAAACCGATCACGCCTGCTTTGGCGGCGCTGTAGTTCGCCTGACCAGGGTTGCCCGTTTGCCCAGACACCGAGGTGATGTTGACGATGCGGCCCGATCGCTGCTTCAGCATGATCTTACTAACAGCACGAGTACACAGGAACACCCCCGTCAGGTTCAAATCAATCACGGCTTGCCAGTCCTCCAGCTTCATCCGCAGCAGCAGCGTATCGCGGGTGATCCCAGCGTTGTTGACTAGAACATCGATCGCGCCCCACTTCTCCAGAGTGGCGCTAATCAGAGCGTCCACTTGGTCGGCTTGGGAAACATCGGCCGCTAGAGCGATCGCCTCGCTTCCCAAAGCCGTGATTTCCGCCACCACTTCCTCGGCGGCGGCTGGGGAGTTGGCGTAGTTCACCACCACTCTGGCGCCCTCAGTGCCCAGCGCGATTGCTGTGGCCCGACCAATGCCCCGTGAGGCTCCGGTAACGATCGCCACCTTTCCTTTTAGTCGTTGCAAACCTGGCAGTGCTTCCATCTCGGTTTCCTTCATGGGTGAAAAACGGGGCTAAATGATCATAAAGGAAGGGGTTGTTCAAAGGAGCGAGATCTAGCATGAAAGGACAACTTAGCAAGGAGTTCGGGAGTCATGGCGACCAAGCAGCAGTTTAATAGCTTCGAGGAGGTGGTATCTGGCTCAGAACTACCTGTCCTGGTGGATTTTTATGCAACCTGGTGCGGCCCGTGCCAGTTGATGGCAAAGATTCTAGAGGAGGTGAATACTCAGATGAAGGGCCGCCTAAAAGTGGTCAAGATCGACACTGAGAAGTATCCTCAGCTAGCCTCCGAGTATGGCATTCAGGCTTTACCCACAGTAGTGCTGTTCAAACAGGGGCAGCCTGTGGATCGGATCGAGGGCGTTTTGCCAGTGGGACAGATGCTTAACCGCCTGCAAGCTCAGGTTTAGTCGATCTAGAACACTGGAATGAGGCTGTTCAACCGCCGGAGTTGACCGGAACAGCGCCGATCGTGGGTAAAGTTTTGAGAAGGAGTCAGGGACAGGATTTGACTCACAGCGATCGCCGCGTCCGTGTTCCTTCCCAAAGTGCCGCCATCTTCGAGAGCCATAGGTAATCGCTTCCGGCTCTTTGACTTGAAAGCGTTGCTCCGTGAGGTTTCCAGTCTTTGAGGAAGTATCAGTTGAATTGGATTAGCGATCGTGGCTGCTAGTCAATCCTTACCTCCAACCCGACTCCAACAGTTTCTCGCCGATCTCGGAGGCCAGGGGTTTTCGCAGGTTATGGAAGGACGGAGGCAGAGGGAAATGAGTGGAGGAGCCTCAAAAGCCATATATCTTAAAGGTTCTGCCGTTCCAGATCCCAAAAGCACCCGATAGAATAGGGCATTGAAAATCCGGGTCTGAGGGAGTTTCAGTTACTCTCATTCAACTTCCTACAGTCCTCCCAACGTTCGGCTTTGAACGGGTAGGAACCGGCCTTTTACACTCAACCAGGAGAATTTTATGAACAAGGGCGAATTAGTAGATGCAGTGGCAGACAAGGCTAGTGTCACCAAGAAACAGGCAGACGCAGTGTTGACTGCGGCACTGGAAGCGATCGTGGATGCTGTGAGCGGCGGCGACAAGGTGACGCTGGTGGGTTTTGGTTCCTTTGAGCCAAGGGAGCGCAAAGCGCGGGAAGGCCGCAATCCCAAAACCGGCGCAAAAATGGATATCCCAGCCACCAAGGTTCCTGCCTTTTCCGCAGGGAAGTTGTTCAGGGATAAAGTGTCTCCGGCTGAAAAGGAAGAATAGCAATTTTGCTGGGTGATTTCTGTGTCAAACCGTCCGGTGCATGGGGGGAACTTAGCCTGGGCTGCGTCCCTGGCCAACTGTTCCCCCTCTGCCCTTCTTGATTTCTCTGCTAGCATTAACCCGGTCGGGCCGCCGCCCTCAGCCATCGCCGCGATTCATTCCCATCTACCCGATCTTCACTCCTATCCTGACCCAGCGTATCGATCGTTGCGGGCGGCGCTGGGTCAGTTTCACGGGATTCCTCCAGACTACATTCTGCCGGGAAATGGGGCAGCCGAACTGCTGACTTGGGCAGGCCGAGAACTGGCTGAACTAGAGTTTACCCATCTGCTCACTCCGGCCTTTAGCGATTACGATCGAGCGCTTAGTGCCTTCTCGGCCAAAGTCGTGCCGCTGCCTCTGCACCTCCTGTCTGAGGCGTGGGAGTTGGGGGCATGGCCCGAAGCGGCCCTCACCCAGGCCGGCCTGCTCCTGAACAATCCCCACAATCCTACGGGTAAGCTGTTTCCCCAAGAAGTTGTCTGGGCAGCGCTCCAGCGCTACGCGATCGTTGTGGTGGATGAAGCGTTCATGGATTTTTTGCCTGCGGATTGCCAGCAGAGCGCGATCGCCTGGGTGCAGGAGTTTCCCAACTTAGTGATTGTGCGATCGCTGACCAAGTTCTACAGTCTGCCGGGGCTGCGGATAGGCTACGCTATTGCCCATCCCGATCGGCTGAAGCGCTGGCAACAGTGGCGCGATCCGTGGTCGGTTAATGGACTGGCTGTGGCCGTCGGCGAAGTGGTGGTACAGGATCGGGAATTCCAGCAGCAAACATTTGCCTGGTTAGCCCAGGCTAAACCCCAACTATTCACCGGATTAGCCAGTCTCCCCGGACTGCACCCCTACCCCAGTGCCGCAAACTTTTTCCTGGTGCGCTGCGATCGCTCCGTCACCCAGATCCAAGCCCAACTGCTGCAATACCACCAAATTCTGATCCGAGATTGTCTCAGTTTTCCAGAGTTAGGCGATCGCTTCTTTCGGGTGGCAGTGCGATCGTCCTCCGAAAACCAGCGTCTACTGCAAGGCTTGGGCGAGATTCTGTCGCACAGTCCATCAGCACTGTAAGGCTACAAATTCCCTAGGGTAGGGCCGACGTAGAAGCGCTTCCCCAATCCCCTTAATCCTCTACAGAACCTTGTGTGTGTACTCGTGCTGCTTCACGTTGTCCTCAGTGCGGATCAAGCGCTGCGAGTTGAGAACGCGCTTGCGATCGATGGAGTAGTTGAAGTCCGATCGATTTGTGCCTACGGGAATTAGCGTCTGGGCAACAGGACGGGCTTTGTAGGTGCGGGCAGCAGCGATCGCGCGATCAGCGAATTCATCACAAAACTGTGCGTCTTCGGGAAAGTCAGCCAAATGCTGCGGCCCTGCGTCCTGCACCATGACCCCTAGCGTGGTGGCAACGCCCAGTTTGTAGGAAGTGGGAATTCCTTTGACGATCGCCTCTAGGGCAGCAGAAGGAATTGGCTCCATCACCAGCACTTCCTGAACTTCGTTATCTTGCTTCACGAAGCAGGTGGCCAAACCCACGACCAGATAATCATCTGGGGAAACATCGGCGGCATGGGCGATCGAGGAATAACTCGTCATAGGAATGGTTTCTCGGCGGCAGGACGGGGTAGACTGCATTCTACCAATTCTGCGGACGGTTCCCTTCTGTTTCAAGATTTCTGAAATTCTTTGGCTGCGCCGCGTAGTTATCTACTGAAGGCTGCTCAACGATATTGGAGCTGGACGGTGAACCTGCTGGCGACCGTGAACTTGTTGACCAGCCAGTAAGTCTAACTTTAGACGCATCGCTAAGTGACACATGGATAGACCAATTTCTGAGAGAGAATTCATAGTCTTAACGAATAAGCGTACTGGAAAAGATATGAGCATCCATTTGGCACTGGGTCGTTCCCAACAAAATCACCCATCCCATCGCTCTTCAATCGCGGTTCCCAGTCAACAGCGAATCAGTCAACAGCGAGTTAGTGGGTCAAAACCCCGACGGCCAAAAGCGGTTCGGTCTGCCAGCGTTGCGGCGAGGCTGAAGCAGAGCGATCGAGAGGTGCTGTTGCGGAAGCAAGCGCTCTTGCGGGCCCAGCAGGGAAACTATGCCGAAGCGATCGCTCTGTTCGATCAGTTAATCAGCACTTATCCAGGCGACGCGGGACTCTATAACAACCGCGGCTTGCTGCTGTTCCAGCAGGGGGAACTAGCTGAGGCCTTGCAGGACTACGATCGCGCTTTGGAACTTAATCCCCAGTTGACCAAAGTTTATAATAATCGAGCCAATTGCTATGTGGCACTGGGTCATCTAAATGCTGCCATCCTGGACTATGAAGCAGCGATCGACCTTGACCCTACCAACATTCGGGCTTGGATTAATCAAGGTATCACCTATCGAGATTTAGGCAACCTGGGGCAGGCGATCGAAACCTTTGATCTAGCCTTTCAGGTACTAGAAATGCTACAGGGTACGGAAGCTACGCTAGCCGGACATCTCCACGCAGAACGGGGGCGCACTCATCATCAGTTGGGAGACTGGAACTGGGCTGTTGCAGATTATCGCCGCGCTTTGGCAACGCTTCCAGGCTCTGCCAATGGTGCAAGTGTCTCTCATCGGTTGCGTTTGCAGGTAGAATCCTGGCTCAACACGCTTCTGAATCCGCTTTCAGCCTAAACTCGATCCCTACCTTCCGGCCGTACTGGTCGCACGAGGTTGCGGTTCCTGCCAGACGATCGGGCGCTGACCTGGCTCAATTCGGTTACTGTGCTGCTGCATCAGGCTTCTGCTTTGGGCTGGATCAAAGTAGTGGCCAAATTTCGCTTGGTTCTGCTGGGTGCGTCCATTGGCAGATTGCACGGCCGCCTGAATTTCTTGAAGCCGAGTTTCTTGGGCAGCACGGTAAGGCAGAAGCTGAGCCAAGGCCGCGATCGAGACTCCAGACAGCACCAGATTGACCGTTAGCTTGATGGTGGCTTCGATTGCTAGAGAACGGTGCGGATGGCGGTGAACTCGCCGTTGAGGGGCAATGGAGCGCGATCGCCGAGTTGGAGGCAGAGATGACGGTTGAAAAGCGTGCATGGGGTTCTACGGCAAGCGAAACATCGGAGGCAGCAGTTAAACCGCTACTTTGTTGCAGATTCAGGTCACAGATCTCTTGAAATTCTGTTGAGACATAGCATAGCTCCATAAGTTTAGGACGGAGTGCAGGGTTGGAACCCCTGGTAGAGGGACTTGCCCTCATAGCTCCTTCAAATTCAATGTCCTAAGTTATCTGTCTACTCTGCCTACAGCGATAAATCATGAAAGCGAGACTCAGTGGCCAAAGCCTAGTCTATTAAAGTCAACAAGCTACAAATTGGCAACTATCTGCTTGGGGATCGGTCAGGAATAAAAATAAAAACAAAAAACCTGCCCTAAATCTTCGGCTGAGGAGCAATCAGGCGTGTCCAGAGGGAACATCGAGAGATTGTACAGCCAAATCTGTAGAGCAGGCGATCGCAAAAGTTGCGGGATTCTAAGTTGCGGGATTCTATTTGTAAAGCTCGGTGGCCAAACGGAACGCCAGCAAACCGGGAACCAAGGCCACAACCAGGGCAATGAAGACCTGGGTATCTGATAAAGACATCTCAAAACTCCTTGCTTTCAGGGTCGTCGTTCCTCAATTTCGGCTAAAATGCCCTCTTCTGGAATATCTTGTAACAAGATGCAACAGAAGCAGAGGGTTAGCTCTGGAGGGTTCGTCCTCTGAACAGAGCGCGATCAATCTTTCGTGGAACGGTTCTCAGATCGCTAGGCTTGATTGAGGAATCGAAATCCAAGCTCCTGATTGCTCCATCCTGCCTGTAGCGCTTGGCGTTTTGACTTAAAAACTTCGTAATGTTAGATCAACTCTTAAACTCCCCCGACTTCGGCTACGAAACGCTGCTGCTGCTGCTGGTTCTAGTTTCCCTAGAAGCAGTGCTATCCGCAGACAACGCGATCGCCCTAGCTGCCCTGACCCGTGGACTACAAGACCCTACGCTTCAGCGTCGCGCCCTCAACATTGGGCTGGTGCTGGCCTACGTGCTGCGAATGGCGCTGATTCTGACAGCAACCTGGGTTGTGCAGTACTGGCAGTTTGAGTTGGCAGGGGCACTCTACCTGCTGTGGTTGGTGGTGCAATACTTCACCTCTAAAAAAGAAGAGGGAGATGGCACTCATCATGGCCCCCGGTTCGCTTCTCTCTGGCAGGCAATCCCAGTGATTGCGGTTACGGATCTGGCTTTTTCTTTAGATAGCGTCACTACTGCGATCGCGATTTCTCAGGAAACCTGGGTGATTCTGCTGGGGGCGACGATCGGTATTGTTACCCTGCGGTTTATGGCGGGGCTATTTATTAAGTGGCTGAAAGAGTTCGCTCACCTGGAAGACGCAGGCTATTTGACTGTGGCACTGGTTGGGCTACGCCTGCTGGTTAAAGTGATTAACGACAGCTTTGTGCCGCCTGAATGGGTCATGATCAGCTTGGTTGCTGTTTTCTTTCTCTGGGGTTTCTCAGAGCGGAAGTTGGAGCCAAGCGAAGAAGAGGATTGAGACGAGGGATGAGGCTGAGGGGATGGGAAAGTGTTCGATCGTCCCATCCCCCAACTTTGAGTTACTCGTGAACCCAGGACTGAATTGTAGGTTCCCAGTTGACCAATTCTTCTTCCTTGAACCAGAGGCTAATCTCAGTTTGGGCAGTTTCAGGTGCATCCGAACCGTGGATGATGTTGCGACCGATGTTCACCCCAAAGTCGCCCCGCAGAGTTCCCGGTTCTGCATTGAGCGGGTTGGTTGCGCCAATCACCTTCCGCGCTGAGGCGATCACGCCTTCGCCTTCCCACACCATCGCCACAACAGGGCCAGAGGTGATGAAATCCACCAGACTGGCGAAAAACGGTCTTTCCCGGTGAACGCCGTAGTGTTGCTCTGCCAGTTCGCGGCTAACGTTTGTGAACTTTAAGCCAACCAGGGTAAAGCCTTTTGTTTCAAAGCGGCGGATGATTTCACCAACCAACTTACGCTGCACGCCATCCGGCTTGATGGCTAAAAATGTCCGTTCCAAAGCTGACTCCTGGAATTTGCTCAAGATTACAGCATCCAGATTAGCTCAATTGCGTATCGTCTCCACACCCAAGACTGTATGGCCTCATCCACCCAAGTGGCTAGTTTTTCGGTGTTGGTAGGAGAGGGCGAGGGCTGTTCTAGTCAATTCATCTCTCAATTCAGCAGCGCCAGTCTTTTGAGATTTTCTCGCTACAGTCCGCAGCTACGGCGCTGAATCAAAACGTTCGCGGCTAGGGACGAGTGTGATCAAGTCTTCAACATTGCGAAGCATCGTGGCGCAGATTGTGTCTAGGGGTAAGTCGTTGGCATCGTGACCAAAAGGATTCTCGATCTCAATGCCGATTTCTTCGATGCCGAAAAGCGTGAAGCTGATCAATGCGACGATCGTCCCTGTCCACCAGCCCAAGTTCTCTACCATTTGGAACGGTAGAGAGAGACAGTAGAGCAAAAGTAACTGTTTCAGATGAATTGCGTAGGCTAAGGGAATTGGGGTTTTGAGAATTCGTTCGCAGCCACCCAAGCAATCAACCATGGTGTCCAGCAGTTTCAGGAGGGCAGCGAGTTGATAGCTGTCAATTTTGCGCCGATCGTGCTGCTGCTGCAAGTAGTCTCCAATCCAGAAAGCAACTTCTAGCGGTGGATGATTCATGCTCTTCAGCTTCAGAAACTGAGGAGCAGAAACCAAGGGTTCAAGCTCGTCGATCGGCTCTTCTCTCAGGTGTAGCTTCATCGCTACGCAGAAGCCCACACTCATCTTTAAAGTGGCAATCTTCTCTACTTGATCTTCTGGTGATTCGACTTGAATTGCTATCCAAAGCTGTCGAGTCAAGTTGCGAACCGTGTTCACTAATGTCCCCCAAATTTTGCGCCCTTCCCAGAAGCGATCGTAGGCGGTGTTGGTGCGGAAGACTAACAGCAGACCCAGAACGATATTGGGAATCAGACTAGCAAGAGTTGGCAGGGCAACCGGAACATCAAGAAAAAACAAAGCAGAGATCAACACGCCAAACAGCCCACAAATTAAGGTTCTGGGCAGTACCGCTGGAATTACTGATCCCTGGATCTGTAGGGCGAGTTGAAACCATTTCTTCTCCGGAATCATAGGAACTCTGGGCAAACGCCGGTCACTGAAATTATGTCATCGAAAGATTTGACTGGTGGTTTCGACTGGTAGTTTCGGCTGGTGGTTTCGACTGGTGGTAGCGATCGGCAAGGGCATCGATCGCCTGCAACAACTCGCGCTGCTGCCAGTTTTGGTACAGGTGAGCCGCGATCGCACAGCCGCCTGCGCCCACACCCTCCTTCACAAAGCCTTGCTCGTAGGCCCGCAGAGCCGCGAACCGAGAACTGGCGAAGCTCAACTGGGTTGCCAGGAGAGGAACCGAGCCAATTAATTCTGCCAGCCCCACCGTATCCCCGGTTGCATCTTCCGCTACCCAGCGCGTTGTGCCCACCACAATTTGTTCTGGTTGCCAGTCTAAACCTTCAGCCTCAGAAATTGCCCGCGCCAGAGCATAAACTGCCAGCATTTGCGTTCCTCCCGCCAGCAACACTCCCCCACTGCGACTGGCGGCGATCGCCATCCCCGCCACTGCCACCTGCATAGGATCACCGATCGTCGCCACCAGGGAAAGCGGGCAGGAGTTAAAACTTGACGCGGAGGGAGACAGTTCTAGCCCCGCCTGCACCACCGCCTGCTTCTGCCTGTGGTTGCAGGTCGGGTGGCTGCTGTTGACTTTGCCCAGAGCCGCCAGTCCAAGCCCGACCAAGACTGCCAGCGCCGTTGTGGTTCCGCCCACAACACACTCTCCCAAAATCACGTAGCTTCCGCCCGCTTGGGCTGCTAGTTGCTCACCCCAGTGCAGTCCTTGGCGTAGCAAGTGTTTCACTACGGACAGATCCATCGCGTTTCCCTGGCTTAGACAACGGGCTGGACGGCCGCCGAGGTCGATCGCCGGAACTGTGGGCGCGTGGAGCAATCCCGCGTTGAACAGATGAAGCGGAATTTTCAACGCTTCCACGATCGCGCGGGAAATCAGCACGGGAGAAGCCCCTGCCTGAAGCGGCGGCAACGGGTAGTTAGGTTGGAGTTGAACTCCGTTCCAGAGAAATTCGGCATCCGCGATCGCGGTGAACTGGCGATCGTGGGGTGTCGCTCCTGCCGCCGAGATGCCAGGAATAAGTCCTGTCTCTGTAAATCCCAACACGCAGGCAAAGAGCGGAATTTTTCCCTGATAGCGGCGCAGCCAATCTTGCCCTTGGTGCAGTTGCGTGTAGACGCGGGTGAAGTCGTCGAGGGGTCTCACCCCAGATAAGTCCTCACTCATACTCCATCATCACCTGCACCCATTTGGGCGGGCGAGGAATCGGGTTGCCGAGACGATCGAGCAGGAACCAGGCTGCTAGATGCACTACAAACACATAGATCACACTGTTGAGCAGCACCAAGCCCACAATGGCTAACTGCACCATCCACAAACTCGGCTGCACCAGCAAGCCCAGCTTCAAAAACACCCATTCCACCAGCTCGGTTGCTTGATTGGTGGTGTAGAGCCACAGGTCGTCCCCCAGCAGCAGCGACACCAGCCAGATGCGGAAGAAGAAGCCGATCGCTCGCAGCAAGCTGGCGATCGCCACAGACACGCCCCAACTGGCCCGCCGATGCCACAGTAGCCCCAGCAGCACTCCCAAAAAACCGAAGGGCATGACAAACAGCAGGCTACGGGCCGGGCCCATCAGCACCGTCAGCAGCAGCCCCGAAATCAGATTACCCATCCAGGCCGCCCGATGCCCCCAGCGCAGGTAGAGCAGGGCGATCGGCACCGAAAAGAAGATTTGAAAGACCGGGAAAGGAAAGTAGTAGTTAATCAGCCAGATTAAACTGCCAGTGCTGGCCAGAAACGCCGTCTCCACAGTTACCAGGGCTCCCGAAGGATCGGCACGGCGCAGCGACGGGGGGGCAAAACTCGGACGATCGGAGATCGGGCGCTCCAGTTCCGTTTCCATTTCTGACCACGCTTGAGAAGAAGCATCAGCATCCGGCTTTAGCGCAGCGTCTGAAGGTTCGGGTGGCGAGTTTTGAAGATCACTCATGCAGCTAAGGCAACGCGAAATAAGGGCTTGCAGATCAAAGTTTTGCCGAGGTTCACTCGTCCCTCCCCTGGACGATCAGCACCGAACAGGCAGCATGGTGCAGCACATAGTTGCTGACGCTGCCTAACAGCACCTCCGACAAGCCAGAACGTCCCCGTCGCCCAATCACAATCAGGTCTGCGCTCCAGTCCTTGGCAATTTGACAGACGATCGTCCCCACGTCCCCCATCTTAACTTCCGTATCCACAACCAGTCCTGCTTGCTGCGCGGCTTGCAGGTAGGGCTGCAACAGGACTTGCGATCGCTCGTTTTGCTGCAAAATCAGTTCCGTCTGTCCCGCTTGAAACCCTGCGGTCATGCTGGAAGTAGGATATAAGCCACTCTCCTGCGATAGGGCTGCCGCTTGGCTCATCAATTCGCCGCTGATGCCGTAGAACAGTTTCAGACTGGCAGCAGTACGTTGGGCCAGATCCAGAGCAACACTGAATACCGCGTGACTGCGATCGGAGTCATCCAGCGCCACAACTATCTTCTGAAAGCTCATCCGGTTTCCTCCAGCACAGCAAGTTAGGCTTGAGACAAGTTAGGCCTGAGAGTTAAGCGTGGGATTGGGGACGATGCTTCAGATTCAACGATCGTCCCAGACTGGTCAGCACGCGCCGCATACTACTGGGATGCAGCACTGCCCACAGATTGATCGTCAAGCACACGCTGCCCAAGAGCAACAGAATGTATGTGGGTAGCATGACCACACCAGCTAGGAACCAGGTCAGGACGTGCAGCACCATGATTCCCGCACCCAGACTGGCTACCCCTGCCGACTTCCAAACCTGGGTCGATCGTCCCAGCGCTGTCAGGGCGATCGTCGCGATCGTTGTCAGCAGGTTGAACGGAACCAGCACCGAGCAGATTGCCACGCAGTGAATGCGAGAAAAATCCAGAACAGAATCAACCATTTGCATCAGCCACATTAATAATTCAGCTATGAGAGATTCAGCGAGAGATTCAGCTATGAAAACAATCCTACTCAGTATGAAGGGTTTTGCGGAGCAGAACCATCGGCCTTCATTGAGAGATGTTAAAGAAACTCTGAGGGCAGATTGAGTAGGACAGACTGGACACGATGCGCTCTCAATCCTTCATGCAAGCTGTTAACCCGATCGACTCCCTCAGCCGTCGCACTGTCTTTGCCCTGATCACGCTCTACCAGAAAAAGCTCTCCCCCCACAAAGGCTTCTCCTGCGCTCATCGCGTTCTGCGCGGCGGCGAATCCTGCTCCCAGTACACCAAGCGGTTGATTTTAGAGCAAGGGCTGGGGGATGCTTTGCCCCTGGTGCGCCAGCGATTCCAGTCCTGCAAAGTGGCCAACCAGATCCTCAAACAAAGGAAAGCGCAGATTTGGGCGATCGAAAGTGGAGATTCGCAGGAGGAATCGGAATCAGTTGAACCAGAAGAACCAGCAACCACCGATCCCGCCCAAACTCAGAAGCGCACGGGCGGCGGTAGTTTCAAGAAACAACCGGCCAGCGCAGCGAATACCTCTTCTGAGCAAAATGTTGGCTTGGGCAACACCTGCGATACTCTCTCCTGCGCTGACCTAAGCTGTGACGGGTTGGAGTTTGCAGCGATCGACTGTGGCTCATCAAGCGAGGCTTGCAGTGGACTAGATTGCGATTTCTGTAGTTGCGGTTCGTAGGACAAGACAAATGCCCTTAGCTAAACACACTCAAGCCCAAGCCTTGGGCTAGTTGCTCTAGCAGAAACAGCCCCGCGATCGAGTTCCCCGCCCCATCCAGAGCCGGACTGTAGCAGGCGATCGTCCCTTCCCCTGGAACCACTGCCAGCAAGGCTCCGCTTACTCCAGACTTCATCGGTAGCCCCACCCGCACGGCATAGCGTCCCGACGCTTCATACAGCCCGCAGGTCAGCATCAGCGCATTCACAATTTGCTGATGCTGTGGCGCGATGTTAGGTTGTGGTTGGGCCAGCAGCAGCCCCAGCCTGGACAAATCGCTGGCCGTGCCTGACAGACAGCAGATGTGATTGTAGGTATCCAGCGCCAGTTCCACTGAGTCCAGGTGGCCGGATTGGGCCAGCAGTTGGGCCAGCGATCGATTGGCCTGATTGTCTAGCGACTGCACCGAAGCCAGCATGGCTGTGTCCAGACTCCAGCGACTCTTCGATCGCTCGTTCAGCCAGCGTTGCAGCGTGGCACACCGTTCTGTGCCTGTGGCTCCAGGCAGCAAATCTGCCAGAGCGATCGCCCCACTGTTGATCATTGGGTTACGGGGAAAACCGCGATCGTTGATTAACTGGGCGATCGAGTGAAACGACTGTTCCGAGGGTTCCATGCCCACCCGCTCAAACACCGCCGCCTTGCCCAACTGCTCCAGCAGAAACAGCAGCACAAATGGCTTGATCACACTCATCAGTGGGAACGATCGCCGCACTTCACCGATCGCAAAGGTCTGCCCATCCTCACGCTGGACAGAAACTCCTAACCATTGAGAATTAGCCTTCGCCAGCAGAGGAATGTATTCTGGCAGTTGCCCAGAGGCGGCATGGGGCCGAGCCTGACCGACCCAGGTGATCAGTTGGGCCTGAGTCAATGCTCGAAGTTTGGGAAGAGTGTATTGCAAGAGGTTTGTGGTTTGAGCGGTTTCCGGCAAACTGAAGGAGAGTGCGCTTTCCCATCTAAACACTTCACGCCATGAAGATCTTAGTGCTGAATGCCGGATCGAGTAGTCAGAAAAGCTGTTTGTACGATCTGACGGGCGACCCGTCCCAAAACTCGCCGCAACCGATCTGGGAAGCCGCCGTGGACTGGACACAGCATCAGGGCTTTGCAGCAGTCAAGATCAAAACGCTTCAAGGGGAATTTAAACAAGAAATCCAAACCACCGATCGAACTCAGGTGCTAACTCACCTGCTGGACAGTTTGCACCAAGGCGAAACCCAAGCGATCGCCGCGCTCTCGGCAATCGACATTGTGGGGCATCGCGTGGTGCATGGAGGAGCACACTACACGGAGAGCGTGCGAATTACTCCAGCCGTAAAGCAGACGATCGCCGATTTGGCTATCCTTGCGCCCAACCACAACCCGGCTCATCTGGAGGGCATTGAGGCGATCGAAAAAATCCTGCCCACCGTGCCTCAGGTTGCCGTCTTCGATACCGCGTTTCATGCCACTCTTTCGCCTGTCGCCTTCACCTACCCAATTCCCCAAGAGCTAACCCAGCAGGGCATCCGACGCTATGGCTTCCACGGCATCAGCCATCAATACTGCGCGCATCGAGCCACGGAGATTCTTGGAGCTTGCGCGTCATCTAACGACGATCGCGATCTGACTTCTTTCGCGACTTCCCCGAAGCTGATCACCTGCCACCTGGGCAACGGCTGCTCTCTAGCGGCGATCCAGAATGGGCAAAGCATCGACACGACTATGGGCTTCACGCCGTTGGATGGGTTGATGATGGGGACTCGCTCTGGGGCGATCGATCCCGCAATTCTGCTCCACCTCCAGCGCCAGGAACACTACACTGTTGAGCAGCTAGATACTCTATTGAACAAAGAATCGGGGCTAAAGGGGGTTTCTGGGGTTTCTGCTGATATGCGGCAAGTGACCGAAGCAATGGCGGCAAATCCTCAAGCCCAACTCGCCTTCGATCTATTTATTCATCGCTTGCGATCGGGCATTGGTTCCATGCTGGCCAGCTTGCAAGGGGTCGATGCGCTAGTGTTCACCGGCGGGATTGGAGAGAATTCGGCGATCGTCCGCGAACAAGCTTGCGTGGCGTTTAAGTTTCTGAGACTGGAGCTAGATCAGGATAAAAACCACCAACGACCAGTGAATCAAGATATCGCCACCCCTGATTCCTCGGTGCGAGTGTTGGTAATTCACACCGAAGAAGATTGGGCGATCGCGCTGGAGTGCTGGAAGATTCAGGCGAGCTGATCGCCCTGATCTAGCGATTTGGCTTAACGATTTGACTTAACGACGCGATCGCCTAAGCTATGGCTACCCTCAAGTAGTGCTAAACCCAAGCGAAGAACCGAGCGATCGAGAACTGTTACAGACATCCGCTCCTCAACAGCCATAAAATATAATCCACTTAGTCCTGCTGTTTAGTCCTGCTGTTTAGTCCTGCTGTTTAGCCCTGCCGTCATTCCCCCAGCCGCCCATGAGTTTCCATTGCTCCCAGGGACACGAAAACCCCCTGGACAACCGCTTTTGCCGCCTGTGTGGAGAGCCACTCAGCTTTGCTGCCCAGGGAGAACTGGCAGGACAAGTTTTGGCGCTGCGCTATCGAGTCGTGCGGGAGTTAGGGCACGGTGGCTTTGGGCGCACGTACCTAGCAGAAGACACCAATCGGTTCAGCGAATTCTGCGTGCTAAAGGAATACGCGCCCCAGGTGCAGGGAACCCAGGCCCTCCAGAAAGCAGAGGAACTGTTTGCACGGGAGGCAGATGTGCTGTATCGGCTTCAGCATCCCCAGATTCCCCGGTTTCGGGAACTGTTTCGCGCTGAAGTACAGGGTAGAGGGCGGCTGTTTTTGGTACAGGACTATATTGAAGGCGAAACCTACGAAGAGGTGCTGCGATCGCGCCAGCAACAGGGCTTCAGTGAAGCGGAAGTGACCCGGCTGCTGCACCAGCTTTTGCCCGTGCTGATTTATCTCCACAATAAAGGCGTGGTGCATCGAGACATCTCCCCAGATAACTTGATCCGGCGCAGCACCGACGGGTTGCCTGTGCTGATCGATTTTGGCGGCGTGAAGCAGATTGCCGCAACGGTGGCTTTGCAGGTGCACCAACCCGTGTCTTCTGGCAGCGCCACTCGCATTGGCAAAGATGGCTATGCCCCTCTAGAGCAGATGGACACAGGCGAAGCCTCTCCCCACAGCGATCTCTACGCTCTAGCAGTGACGGCGCTGGTGCTGCTGACGGGGCAAGAACCCCAGGACTTGCTGAAGGACGATCGCCGCCAGTGGCAAAAAACAGTAAAGCTGAGTCGATCGCTGGTCAACGTCCTGGACAGAATGCTGTCGCCCTATCCCAATAAGCGCTACCAGTCCGCGATCGAGGTTCTGCAAGCGCTGGGAGAACCACCAGAATTTGTGCCAGATGTGCCAGAACCGTCCCAGTCCGCCAGTGTGTACCCCAACACGATCGCCCTTGCACCAGCCGC
>DATNQR010000293.1:0-15587 GCA_036703905.1 Thermosynechococcaceae cyanobacterium | reverse complement strand
CTCAAGATTCTGCTGGACGAAGAAACAGAGTCAGTGCTGGCAAAACATCTGCTGCAACTGGAAGAGGTTCTAAATCAAGTCAGTCAAGATCTGCTGCCCAATCGCTTGTGCCAATATCTGTTTGAACTCAGCCAAAAGTTCAACCAGTTCTACGATCGCTGCCCTGTTTTGCAAGCCGAAGAGCCTTCGCGAACTTCGCGCCTGGCCCTATGCGACCTCACCGCCCGGACTTTGAAGCTGGGACTGTCACTGCTGGGAATTGAAGTGCTGGAGCGGATGTAGGCAAGATAGAGGAAGTTGCGTCGAGGTCAGCGTGGTGGCTCAGAAACGTCTGCTTACTCTAGAGGGTCGGGAACCCGGAGAACCCAGCTACACAGCGGCCTATTTCGATCGTGGAGCTGGAATACCCATGATCTTGCTGCACGGGTTTTTGGGCGAGGGATCGTGCTGGTTGCCTTTGGTTGATCGGCTCCAGTCTCAAATTCAGTCCGAAATACGCTGCATCAGTTTGGATCTGCTGGGGTTTGGCGACTCCTCCAAGCCAATGATTCGCTACGACATCGCTCAGGAAGTAGCGTTTGTGCGACGGTTTGTGGCAGCGCTGGATCTAGGGCCATGCTACTTTGTGGGACACTCGTTCGGCGGTTGGGTGTCTGTGGCCTACGGGCTGGCCTATCCTGATGCGATGCGAGGCTTGGTGCTGGCGGCGGCGGCTGGCATCCGCGACGACAGCTTTTGCGGCCGCTACGACCACCTGCGGCCGCTGCTCTGGCGCACCCCGATCGTCGATCTGGCGCTGTCTCTGGCTAAACCCTTCTCTGGTCTGGTAGGGCAGCGTTCCCTGATTAACCAACTCTCCTGGTTCCGGCGAGAGTTGATGGCAAATCCGGCGGCTTGCTCGTTTCTGGTTGATCGCCTGCGTCCCGAAGACGCGATCGACACCGTGGAGAAAGAAATCCATCGTCTGCGAGTTCCAACGCTCGTAGTGACGGGCGATCGAGACGAAACCATTCCCCTCTGGCACAGCGAAGCCTACGCCAAAGCAATCCCCAACGCCAAGCTAGTAGTCATCCCCAACGCCGACCATGCGTTACCTCAGGAGTACTCTGCCGAGCTAGCTGAGGCGATCAGTCAACAATTCTCAAGTAAAGCTCTGTAGATTAGCAACTCGTGAAGTGGTGCAGAGGTTTCCGGCGACACCTCCACCCTAGAGGAGCGTGCTGGAGGAGCTGCGCTAGGGTCAGGGTGCGATCGCTCACTCCGCCTCGCCCATCAGGGTAAAGGCTGCCTAGTCTCGCGGCGGGTGTCGATCGCTTGCAGCTCCATCACTCCACGTCCATGCCCAGAGTTCGCAGTCGTTCAGCTAGGGCCTCCGCCCGTTGCTGGGCTAACAGTTTTGCTTGCCGTTCCTGCTCTAGCAAGTCTATTGCCTCAGCCGCAGCTTGAGTTGCTATAGTCGCAGCTTGAGTTGCTGCTTGAGTTGCTTGGATTTGTTGAGCGGCAGCTTCGGCAGGGGTAGGAACCTTCTCTCCTGCGATCGTGAAATAGCGCAGTTGGTTGGCTTCAACCCCCAGATACAGCCCTAGTGCGTCACTCCAGCGCCAGCCTTGAGGAGTGGGCGCAATCGCTTCGTACTGATGTCCTGCTAACCGAAAGCCCTCAAACTCATCGGTTGTTGGGGAATACCAGAAATATTCTGGGGTGCGAAGACGGTTTTGGTAGAGGTCTTTTTTGGTGGTGCGATCGACGCTGGCGGTGGTGTCCGACAGTAATTCAATGATCAAGTCAGGATATCTGCCGTCTTCTTCCCAAGTCACCCAGGAGCTTCGGGGACGGCGGTCGGTTTGCTTGACCAGGAAAAAATCGGGGCCGCGGAAATCTCTGGTTTTAAGCTGCTGCCGACTGAAATAGATCGTCAGGTTTGCGCCAATGAAAAAGTCGGTTCGATCGCGCCACAACCATTCCAAGCAAGCCACCAGGAGCGCGAGTTGGGCATAGTGCAAAGAACTTTCCATCTCTGGCTCGTCGCTATACAGGTGGCTGGTGTCGGGCATTAGGGCTTCTAGCTTTTCAGCGCTCCAAACCATTTCATTGCCTCACAGTTGCCGGATTTGTCTTCATTATGACGGGGAAGTTCAGCGCTAGGGGGGGTATTGAGAGCAGTACGCCTCAGCTCTGGCATTCTGCAAGCCAAACTCACCCTGACCAATCCTCTAGCAGCAACCCCGCAGCCTATCAGGGAAATTACGCTTGTTCTCAGGTAGCACTCTGTAAGTATTAAATTAAGAGTTGCCTGTCGAGAAGCGATTAGCGTAGCCTCCCGCAGAGACTTGCTAGAGGCTCACCTTCCTAGCTCGTGTGCCGCTCCAATGCCAACTGAACCAGACGATCGACCAGCTCAGGGAAGGCAACGCCAGTCTCAGCCCACAATTGGGGATACATACTGAAGGCTGTGAACCCTGGCATCGTGTTGATTTCATTCAAAAACACTTCCCCCGTAGCTTCAACGTAGAAGAAGTCAACCCGCGACAAGCCCGCCCCGTCGATCGCCCGAAACGCTTGCAGCGACATGGCCCGGATCTGCTCGGACACTGCCTCTGGCAGAGCAGCAGGAATTGTCATGTTGCTTCTGCCATCGGTGTATTTCGCTTCGTAATCGTAGAAGTCGCCCGTGAAGCTGATTTCACCTACAACCGAAGCTTGGGGATCATCGTTGCCCAGCACTGCACACTCCACCTCCCGTGCCACCACTCCTGCCTCTACAATCAACCGGCGATCGTAGCTGGCGGCACTATCTAGGGCCGCCTCCAGTTGGGCCCGGTTGCGGACTTTAGAAATGCCTACCGAGGAGCCTAAGTTGGCCGGCTTAACGAAGCAGGGGTAGCCTAACTCAGCCTCAATCTCGTCGCACAGCTTGGGGTAGACGCAGGGATTCGACCAGATCTGAGAGCGATCGACCGTGCGGTACTTCACCTGGGGTAAACCCGCCTGGGCAAACGCCGTTTTCATAGCGATCTTGTCCATGCCGATCGCTGATCCCAAAACCCCCGACCCCACAAACGGAACCTGCATCAGCTTCAGCAAACCCTGCACCGTCCCATCTTCACCGTTGGGCCCGTGGAGAATCGGAAACCACACTTCCACAGCGATCGCTGTTACGGGGAACTGCCAGAGATTCGCGCCTGCCTCTGGCGTAGGCTGTAGCGGTTTGCCAGCGTCTAGAACTTCCTGGGCTACGGCTCCATCTCGCCAATGACCATCTTTTTGAATGTAGAAGGGCAAGATCTCATATTTCTCTGAGTTGGAGCCGGACTGGAGCGCCTTTGCGATTGCTCTAGCTGAGACGATCGATACCTCGTGTTCTCCAGAGCAACCACCAAACAACAGTCCCACCGTTTGTTTCGCCATGATCCCTTGCCTCGTTTCAATCCCTGCATTAAAACATCTTTCAGGTTTATAGCTGTAGACAGGTAACTTAGACCATCGGGTTTGAAGAGGGCGTTGCCCCAGATGTGAGTTTTCCCCGTGCACCCCGTCCTAACCTTGAAGGCCATACCATTTGAACCGTGAGAGAGCTATGCCTCCTCACCCCGGATTAAGCCTCATGGGTGAGAAGAAAACAAAGAACAACTGGGTAGTCTAGAGAATAACCCTTCACGGTCAAACGGTATGGACAATCCGCAGCATCCCTTTGGCAGAATTCATTACTTCTTCAGAAAAGCGGACTATGCCCAGTGGCACAGGCAGGAAAGCAAACGGCACATTCTGCGAGCGCAACTTGGCTTCACAGATGCCCCATCCTCTCGACCCAAATCCTGCCGGGGCTGCGTTCACTACCACGGACTTTCCTATGGGCGAGGCAGCGATCGATCGTCCCTGATTTGCGGCTTCCATCCCTACGGTTGGCAAAGCGACGCTTGCCCAGACTGGGGCGGAGCGCTCTAAAGTCAGAGAGCTTGATCGCTCCGTTTCAGGCTGTAATGGTCGATCGCTAGGGTCCTTTCAAGTCGAGCTGCACTCCGCTAGGCCGCGTCAAAGGCGAAGCCGAGCCGGGCTGAATAGTTGTGTTAGCGCCTGGAGCAATGGGAGGCACATCCGAGCCAGGAAGCGGCACAGACACCGATCCTGGTTGAGCGGTGGGTAAGCCTGGAGGCCCAGGCCGAACGATCGCCGCAGGGCTAGGGAGAACTTCAACTCTAGACGGAGTTGCAGGAACAACTGGCTGGTTAACGATCGCCGCAGGAGGAGAAACAACCTGACCTGTGCCAACTGCCTCAGGCAGTACTGGCGCGATCGGAGCAGGCAGGGAAGGGGCAGTTACTAGGGGTAATCCAGGACTCGGCAATCCTGGAGCAGCAACGGGCGCGATCGGTGCAGGTGCAGGAGTCGGTTGGACGACAACGGGCAGAGGCGGTGCAAGTGGAAGAGTCGGCTGGACGACAGGCAGAGACGGCGCAGGTGCAGGAGTCGGCTGGATGACAGAGGATGGGCCAGCAGGCGGGAGCGGTGCAGGACTTGGCAACTGTGGAATAGTGGCTGGGGGAACGGGACTTGGCTGAACGATCGCGCTGTTTGGAGAGGGTGGGTTGGAGAAGCTGGGAGAAGCCGAAGGCGACGGAGCCGGACCGATAGAAGGCGAAGGTGCTGAGGCAGGAGTAGAAGGCGGCGCGATCGCAGCTGAAGGCAATGGAGCCGAACTGCCGGATGGCGGAGAAACCAATCCAGAGTTGACAGTACTAGGGTTGACAGTACCAGGGCTGACAATAGAAGACGGCTCGATCGCAGCTAAAGGCATTGGAGCCGAACTACCGGATGGCGGAGAAACCAATCCAGAGCTGACAACTCCAGGATTGCCGATGGAAAGTGGTGCGGCGCTGGGCGACTGGACAACCCTACTTCCAGTCTCGCCTGGCCGGAGCCAACCCAGCCGCTGTAGATCGATCGATAATCTATTGGGAGAGGAGCCGAATGCCATCGGCTCAAAGCCATCCTGTGACGTTGTGACCAGCGCTGTTGATTGGGGACCCATTAAGCGGACGAACACGGGAGTGTCGATCGTGCCCTGCCCCACAATGGGAGATTGGCTGCGAAGCGCTTCGGCAGTCTCGGACTGGACAGCGGCGATCGCGGCATCAGGACTGGCAGCCCCCCGACGCGGCAGATCTAACCCTTTAACCAACTCGCTCGATTCGTAGAAGGTGTTGAGGTCAAAGTCATACACCCGCGCAATTTTGCTCTGGATGATCACAGCTATCTGACCGGCTTTCAGGGGTTGGTTCTGTGATTGATCTTGATTGGTGACTTCGATTTGGCTGTTGGTCAGTGCTCCCACCAGGGTTGTGTTGGTGTCCGGGTTGTAGCGAACAAACAGCGCAGATCCACGAATCCCCGCCGCTGCGTTGGGAGTCCGCACGCGGGTTACACCCCGTCCCGGCGGAATCAGCAGTAAAGCTGTGCCGTTATCCAGACGGAAAATGCGCGTGTTGGGCTGGAAGCGAAACAAGGACTGCTCTCCGAGGCGGATGAGGGAATCGTCATTGAAGCGAATCTCTGCCAAAGCAGACCGGGCCGTGGCCAGAGCGTCGCCGGGGGTGAGGGCATCCGATCGACGGGCGGGGCGGGGAGCCTGATTCTTCAGCAGCAGCCGAACCTGGTTGCGGAGATCCTGCACCACTCCACGGTTCAGGGGAACAGCGCTGGCGCTGTTGGGCAGCAGCGAGACTCCAGCCATCCACACGATTAGGGAAAGAGTGGGCAATAGTCGGTAGCGCATGGGTAGCTCCATAGGTGTGCGGTCACTCTGCATCCAAATCCGATCGAAAAACCTCTAACTTTCCCTCTCAAGCGGTTTGCGTTAGCTTCCTGGGAATTCTCTGAATCATGAAGGTTACTTCATAATAAAACGGTGGCCCACTTTGCTTTTCCCAAGCCTACGGTGTTCCTTAAGAGGGAGCAATCACTACTTTGGGGGAAGTTGATCGCTCAAGGAATTTTCTTAATAGCTTAAGCGCTCGAAATTCCATCCTTTGAGCAGCGACGTATTTCAACTGAAATAGTTCACAGTTGATGAAATATTAATCAGATATTTCCGGCGCTCAATCTAACGCTCAGGCCTTGATGTGGAAAATTTCGTGTTTCATTGCCTCCCCCACTTCAGGTTGCTTCCACTTCAGGTACTAATTCTGTGGTGTCCAATCTTGCTGCTGGGGGCTGCGATCGAGGGCGTTTCGATCGGGTGCAAGCCAGGGTTGAGTTTGTCCCCGGAACCCGCTTCTCGATCGTCTGGTGATCGCGCGGCTGACCCGCCAGTGCTGGCTGCGGAAGTTCCATCTGCGCCGAGATCGCCCACCGGGGATCTCCCTGAGTTGCAGCGATCGTTAGGTTCGTCGATCGCGTCGTCTTTAGTTACGTCGTCCCAGGAGACGGGAAGCGTAGGTTGGGAGGCATTGGACTTGCCTGCTCGGGCCCAAACTGCGGCGGCTTTGCGTATTGGAGCCGAAGCACCTCAATCGTCCCCGTCTGTTCCGATTTCCCTGAGCGTTCTCCCCGTTCCAATCCTGGCAGATGCAACCGACCCGCAGCCGATCGCCGATCCTGACTTAGGGATTTTACGCTTGCGGCCCCTTGCGCCTACCGGGGATACTCCTGAGCCGATCGCTGATCCTGACTTAGGAGTTTTACGCTTGCGCCCCGTTGCTCCGACCGGGGATACTCCTGAGCCTATTTCAGTCTCGCCTGATTGTGATCCAGAGTTGGGGTGTTTGCGGTTGAGGGAGCCTTCGCCGATGATCGTTCCGCCAGTCAGCCGAACTCCAGCAGTGTTCCTGATTGCCCGGACGGATTATTTCTACAGCAGCAATGTGTTCGCCAGTGAATCCGCTCAGCCCAATCGCCTAGTTCGGCCAGGAGTAACGCTGTACGCCTCGCCCGCGATCGGGCCGAACACTTATCTAGTTGCTTCGGCTACAGGAAGCTTAATTCGCTATGAAGAATTACCGCGAGTTGATTCAAATGAACTATTTCTTCGAGCGGGAGTTGTGCAACGGCTGTCTCCGAATATGTTCGGAGAAATTGGCTGGAGCAACCAGCAGCTATTCATCTCAGGAGATGAACTCCCAGGGTTTCCGTCCGGGACTCGCTACTTGAATGACCACGCGATTCGAGGGGAACTCAGTCGGCGCGATCGCTTCTCCAAGAAAATTTCGCTGAATTCGTTCTACCAATTTCGCTACAGCTTTGCTGACCCGACAGATCGATCGCGCACCACCCACGCCCTCAATCTGTCGCTCAACTACGACCTCCAGCCGAATTTGCAACTGGGGTTGGATTATCAACTGGCGCTGGCGAAGTTTACGCAGCAAAACCGAGAGGACTTATACAATCAGGTCTTTGGCAGGCTCAGCTACACCGTGCGCCGAAATACGCAAGTCAGCTTGTTCTTAGGCTACAGTTTTGGTCGATCGACCGACCAGGCGATCAATTTTGATGGTCTGCTAGTGGGCATCAGCATCAGCGCGATGCTAGGGCTATTTTAGTCACTTTAAGAAAGTGGCTCGATCGTGCCGCCAACTGAGGAACCCTCGCTAGAATGATCAGCCAATGGCCCAGGACTCCTGACTCACCTGTGGCTTGGAATCATGGGCATCTCACCAACCGCCAATCCACCGACGATCGCCTTGGGGCTGGAGCGTCATCGATCAGGTCAGGTGGCCCAGGCAGAGCAGATCTATCGGCAAATTTTGCAGCAGCAGCCCGATTCTCTGGACGCGCTGAATTTGCTGGGGGCGTTGCTGTATCAGCAGGGGCAGTTTGAAGCAGCGATCGAGTTGTTTGAGCGGGTGCTGAAGCTCCAGCCCCACGCCGATGCTTTGAATAGTCTAGGGGTGGCGCTGAAGGGCTGCGGACGGCTTCAGGAGGCGATCGACTACTACCAACAGGCATTGGCCCTCAAGCCGGATCACGCAGAGGTGCTCAACAACCTGGGGAATGCTCTGAAGGAGACCAACGACCTGGACGGGGCGATCGCGGCTTATGAGCGGGCGATCAGCCTCAAACCATCCTATCCAGAGGCTCACAACAATCTTGGCATGGCTCTGAAGGAGCGGGGCGAGGTGGAGCGGGCCCTCACTCACTACCGGGAGGCCCTTCGGCTGAAGCCGGAGTATCCCGAAGCGCACCACAGTTTGGGAGTGGCGCTGCTGCGGGAGGGAGATCTGGCTGGGGCGATCGCGGCCTATGAGACAGCGCTGCGGCTGCGCCCTCAGTATCCCGAAGCCCTCAACAGCTTGGGCAATGCGTTGCAGCAGCAGCAGAAATTTGAGGAAGCAATGAACTTGCACCAGCAGGCGATCACCCTGAAGCCAGGATTTGTGGAGGCGATTCACGGTCTGGCCAATGCCCTGCACCAACTGAAGCAATTCGACGCGGCGATCGCGCAGTACGAGCAGGCGATCGCTTTGCGGCCGGACTATGCCGAAGCCCACAACAACTTGGGCAACGCGCTCCAGGAGCAGAAAAAGCTAGACGCGGCGATCGTTCACTACGAGAAAGCTCTGAGCCTACGACCTCACTTCCTGGAAGCCCACAGCAATCTCGGCTCCGCTCTCAAAGAGCAGCACAAGCTGGAGGCAGCGATCGACCATTTCCGGCAGGCCCTCGACCTCAACCCCAACTTTGCTGAAGTTCATAACAATTTGGGTAACGCGCTTCAGGAGCAGGGCAAAATCCACGAAGCGATTGCCTGCTACCAAACTGCCCTGGAACTCAAGCCCGGATTTGCTGAGATTCACAGCAATCTGGGCAATATGCTTCAGCAGTTGGGTCGGTTTGAGCAGGCCTTTGAGCAATTTCGCCGGGCGATCGCCGCCCAACCGGACTACGCCGGAGCCTACAACAACCTCGGCATCGCCTATCGCAACTCCGGTCAGCTTCCTGAAGCTTTTGCTGCCTACGATCGGGCGATCGAGCTATGGCAGACCCAGGATGGCAACCCTACACCAGATTTTGTGGAAGTCCACTGGAACAAAGCGCTAACTCAACTGCTGGCCGGCGATCTGCAACAAGGCTTCGCGGGTTACGAGTGGCGCTTCCAGTGGAGCAAGTTCAAAGAAAACAATCCCCCCCGTTTCTTTGCCCAGCCTCGATGGGATGGCAGCCCCCTGAACGGTAAGACTATTTTTCTCTACTCTGAGCAAGGGATGGGCGACACGATCCACTTCGTCCGCTTTGCAACGATCGTCTCCCACCTCGGCGGCCGCGTCATCCTTGAATGCCATCCGCCTTTGGTGAACTTGCTCAAAGGAGTCGCAGGGGTCGATCGAGTTGTTCCCTACGGCTCTACCATCCCTGCTTTCGATGTCCATGCCCCGTTGCTCAGTCTCCCTTTCATTCTGGGCACAACCTGGGAGACGATTCCTGGGGAGGCATATTTAGCGGCAGGAGATTCAAATTTCAAACTTGAGAGTTCAGATCGTAAAATTGGCTTTGTCTGGACGGGCAACCCAGAAAATCCGTATAACCTGACCCGTGCTGTGCCGATCGAGCAACTCCTGGCTCTAGCCGCCCTGCCCGGAACTCAGCTCTACAGCTTGCAGAAAGATCCCGCACCGGCAGACCTGACCCAGCTTCAGGCCCATCCCGAAGTGATCGACCTGCGGGAGCATCTGACGGATTTTGTCCACACGGCCGCCTTGATCCAGCAGCTTGATCTGGTGATTGCGATCGATACTGCTGTGGCGCATCTGGCAGGGGCACTGGGCAAACCTGTGTGGCTGCTGCTGCCCTTTGCCCCCGATTGGCGCTGGATGCTCGATCGCTCCGACAGCCCTTGGTATCCCACCGTGCGCCTGTTCCGTCAGCCTGCTTATGGCGATTGGGCCAGCGTCTTGGCAGAGGTGCGAGAAGCGATGGAGCAATGGACAAATGGAAAGCAAGCGATCGCGTCTCAAGGCACGATCGCCTCTGCGCCTCGATCCCCCTTAGCCCCCCTTAAAAAGGGAGATTTAGGAGGATCTCAAACCGCGAGGAGGATAAGTCAAACCGCCGCTCCGTCTCCTCAAGCTTCCCCCGCCACACCAGCCAAACTTCCTCTCCCCACCGAACTCAAGACCGCAATTCGGCTCTATGAAGCGGGGCAGCGTCAGGAAGCAGAGGAGATTTGCCGAAAGCTCCTGCCCCAGTACGCCGATCGCCATCAAGTCTGGCAGCTTCTGGGGCTGGCGGCCCACCAGAGCGATCGCCGAGACGAGGCGATCGCCCACTACCAGAAAGTGCTGGAGCTTGACCCCAAAAACCACGATACCTACAACAATCTGGCAGTGGCATTGCAGGAGCAGGGCAGATTAGACGAAGCGCTAGAGTTTTACCAAAAGGCGCTGGATGTAGAGCCAAACTACGCTGATGCCCACAACAACTACGCCAACGCACTGCGGGAGAAAGGCCAAATTGAGGCAGCGATCGCTCACTATCAGCAAGCGATCGCCATTAAGCCGGACTACGCTGACGCTCACAACAACTTGGGGCTAGTTCTCTACTCCCAGGGAAATCATGAGCAGGCGGCGGCCAAGTACCGTGAGGCCATCTTCCACCGCGCCGACTTTGCCCCAGCCCACAACCACCTCGGCAATGCCCTCAAGGAACTGGGGGACTTTGAGCAGGCGACAGCGGCCTACCAAAGAGCGATCGCCCTCAAGCCAGACTACGCCAAAGCCTTCAACAACTGGGGCAACGTGTTCCGAGATAGTGGCGACTTGACCACAGCCACCGAGTATTACGATCGCGCCGTTGTTCTGGAACCCAACTTTGCCGAAGCCCACTGGAACAAAGCCCTGACTCTGTTGCTGGGAGGCGACCTGAAGCACGGCTTTGCTGAATACGAGTGGCGCTGGCAGGTAAAGCTGCCCACTTTCCAGCCGATGCGGGCCTTTCCCCAGCCCCTGTGGGACGGTTCTCCCTTGAATGGTCAGACCATCTTCCTTCATGCCGAACAGGGCATGGGTGACGTGCTTCAGTTTGTGCGCTATGTGGCGATCGTTGTGCAGCGCGGCGGCCGAGTAATCCTAGAAGCCCACCCGCCCCTGCTCAACCTGCTTCGCTCCACTCCTGGTGTGATCCAGGTCGTGCCCTACGGCAGCCCGCCTACCGTATTTGACATTCATGCTCCGTTGCTGAGTCTGCCTCACATTCTGGGAATCACGCTGGAAACCATTCCGGCGGAGGTTCCGTATCTGGTGGTGGGAGAGGGAGAGGGAAGATCGTTGCCTCTCCCACCTCACCACCCCACTCACTGCCCCATTACCAAAGTTGGACTGGTCTGGAGTGGCAACCCGGACAATCCCTACAACCGAACGCGGGCTGTACCGATCGCGCAACTCTTGGAGCTAGACGACTTACCCGGAATCCAGCTTTACAGTTTGCAGAAAGCTCCAACGGCGACGGATCTAGACCAGCTTCAGAGCCATCCCAAAGTAATTGATCTGCGGGAGCACCTGACCGATTTTGTCCAGACGGCGGCGCTGATTCAGCAGTTAGATCTCGTCATCAGCGTCGATACGGCAGTGACGCACCTAGCTGGCGCAATGGGCAAACCTGTGTGGCTGCTGCTGCCCTTCGCCCCCGACTGGCGCTGGCTGCTCGATCGCTCCGATAGCCCCTGGTACCCCACAATGCGACTGTTCCGTCAGACCGTAGCGGGGGATTGGACTTCTGTGCTGGCAGAGGTGCGGGAGGCGTTGCAGGTGCGGGAGGTTGCAGCGTCGGGGGATAGAAAGATAGTTCAGGCTCATGTCTCTAAGCAATCCACGTCTGAGCAGCCTAGGATTGAGCAGCCCAAGACTCTAAAACCTAAGCTCAAATCTCGAAATTCACTCCCAACCCCTCAACCCCCCAGCCCTCCACTCAACATCTCGATCGCCCTCCAGCACTACGAAAAAGGCGAACTCACCGCAGCAGAACGGGCTTGCCGAGAAGTTTTGCAGCAGCAACCGGATCACCTGGATGCCCTACACACTTTGGGCGTGATCTTGTGCCAGTTGCAGCAGCCCGACGAGGCGGCGGCCAGGCTTCAGCGCGTCTTGGAGTTGCAGCCGAACCACGCCGAAGCCTGGGGCAACTTGGGCGGGGCGCTTCAGCAGCAGGGCAACCTGGAAGCCGCGATCGCCCACTACCAGAAGGCGATCGACCTCAACCCCAACTTCGCCGATGCCTACCAAAACCTTGCTGTAGCCCTGCAAGGACTCGATCGGCTAGAGGAAGCCGTGCAGCAGTGCGATCGGGTGATCGCGCTAAAGCCTGACCTGGCAGATATGCACTACAACCGGGGCTATATGCTGCGGCGGTTGGGTCGGTTGCGGGAAGCGATCGTCAGCTACCGCCGAGCGATCGACCTGAAGCCAGATTTTGTTCTAGCGCATAAGAATCTAGGTCATGCCCTCTTGCTAACCGGAGATTTGCCCAACGGCTTTGCAGAATACCAATGGCGCTGGCGACAAGAAGGCTGGACTCCTCGCCCCTTTCCCCAGCCGATTTGGGACGGTAGCCCTCTGAAGGGCAAAACGATCTTGCTTCACGCTGAGCAGGGCATGGGCGACACAATGCAGTTTATCCGCTACGCCAAGCAAGTTAAGCAACTCGGTGGTCAAGTAATCGTTGAGTGCCAGCAACCGCTAATCCGTTTGCTGGCAGGCGTGGCAGAAATCGATCGCCTGATTCCCCAGGAATCCCCACTCCCCAGTTTCGATGTCCACGCCTCACTCCTCAACCTGCCCCACATTCTCGGCACGGCCCTAGAGACAATTCCAGCAGAGATTCCCTATCTGTTTTCTCAATTCACTCTCACCCCTTCCCTCATCCCCCCATCTCCCCAGTTCAAGATCGGCATCGTCTGGACAGGCAACCCCAGCCATAAGAACAATTCTTACCGCTCATTCTCTTTAGAGCAGGTGCGATCGCTCTCGCTGCCTCAGACTCAGTTCTACAGTTTGCAGAAGGGAGACGCGGCGGCAGAGTTGCAGAACTCCGATTTGCAGATTGTTGATCTGAGTTCTCACCTGGAGGATTTTGCCGACACGGCCGCCGCGATCGCGGCCCTAGATCTAGTGATCACGATCGACACTTCGGTGGCACACTTGGCGGGGGCAATGGGAAAACCCGTGTGGGTGCTGCTGTCGTTTGCTCCTGATTGGCGCTGGATGGTCGATCGTCTCGATAGCCCCTGGTATCCCACCGCCCGACTGTTCCGGCAACCGTCGCCTGGAGATTGGCAGAGCGTATTTACTCAGGTGAGAACAGCCCTGGAACAGGAAGTCCAGGCGCGAAGTGCGGAACCTGTAGGAATTCCTGAAGTACCATCCCATGCAGGCTCCGAACCCGCGACGATCGCCTTGTCCTGGCCCATCGATCGCCGCACAGATTGGGGCATCTACGGCACAAATCTGGCCCTCCAATTGCCTGCCCAGGGATTTGTTCCAGCAGTCAACCTGTCTGCGAACTCCTCTCCCCTCGATCGGGCGCTGCTTCAGTCCATTCCTGACCCGTCCAGCAATCTGAATAGGATTCTCCTGCAAGCGCTGGGAGATAGCGAGCCATGTGCCGTTGGAACTGCCGATCGCACTATTGGCATCGTCAGTTTTGAAGATACAAACCTGAGCGAGGCATGGTTGGAGCAAGCGCGATCGTGCGATCGGCTCATCACCACTTCTCGGTGGAATGGGTCAATTCTTCAGCAGCACGGGCTGGACTCACAGACAATTTTGTGGGGCGTTGACCCTACCTTGTTCCATCCTGCGCCGAAGTCCACTGGATTTGGCGATCGCTTCGTCGTCTTCGCAGGCGGAGCGCTGACGCATCAAACAGCCCCTGATCTGGTTCTAGCGGCTTTCCAAGCCTTCCACTCTCGCCATGCTGAGGCGCTGTTGTTAACCGCATGGCAACCTGGCCCGATCGACCCTGGCTTGTCCTCTGAAGCAGTGGTCAACTTGGAAGCAGTGTCCGATCTGGAGCTGAGTCAGGTATTGAGATCGATCGATGTGGCTCTGTTTCCCAATCGCTGCACTGCCAACGCCAACCGCCTTGCCCTCGCTGCCCTAGCTTGTGGCATACCCACCATCCTTTCTGCCAACACTGGTCACCTGGATTTGCTTCAGCACAATCTGGGCTATGGACTGCAATTCCAGCGATCGGTCAAATCCAAACTAAGCGGAACTACAGGCTGGGGAGAATCTGACCTAGAAGAAATCGTCGAAACCCTGGAGCGCGTCTACATCGATCGCCAGGAAGCGCAGCAACGAGGCGCGATCGCGGCGGATTTCTTGCAGAACTGGACTTGGGCACAGCAGATGCAGCCGTTGTGGGTCATGCTGCGAAGCCTCTAGACCTTACAGACGAATCGACTATGATTCAGGAACGATCGGGACGCACCAACACTGGAGCAGAGCCGCCCCTGTCCATACCGAGGAAACCAACGCCTCAAATCTTCCACGTTTCCAGAACTGACTTTGACTGCGGATCAGATTTTTGCTGGCACGTCATCTTGAAACTGGGCTCAGCCCTCTATACAATTCTTTGATTGGGGACAATCGTTCCCGTTTGGGGCAGGAAGCTCAGTGTAGTGCATGCAGTGTTCTGTTCATCTGCCCAGCCAATTTATTGCCGCTCATCAGAACATTCTCTTGCCCAGTTGGCCGCGACCGATTGGATCGATGCTGCTGGTGTTGCAGCCCTGCGCCTGCGATTTGCTGGGTCAGACTGCTGAAATAGAAAGACAGAAGCAGCGTTTGAGAATAGAATTTCTGGCGTTTGGGTCTGCTGTAGCCGATCGCCTAGAGCAATTGGGACACTTGGCAGAGGTTTTTGACCCGCGCACAGGTCAGCCGAGCCGATCGCAGCCGGGAGCGCTGTCGTTGGATGATGTGGCGGTGGTGAGGTCATGTTTGGACTATTCCACGATCGTCTATGGGGAGTGCTGGTCGATCGTCCACCCAGACTGGGGCAGCGCAGTCTATCCCTCCACGCTGCTGTCTTCAGCGGCTCCGGCGGTGGTGGCGACGGTGTGCGATCGAGTTCAGCAACAGCATTCGGTCGCGATCGAGTCCGCTTGAGCTTCATTCGTGAAACCCATTTGGTATCTTGATACTATTGAGGACAAACGGATCTAGAAGTGGCATATTTCAGCAGCTTAAACGATGTCGAATGGGCACTCATCGAACCTTTGCTGCCTCAAAAGAAACGTACCCGTTTACCAAAGACTTTCCCAGAGGCCTAACCGTAGCGCAAGTTGGGGCTATCTTCATCCTTCAATCAACCTAAAAAGCAATTTGAGGCGCTCTATCGATTGCCTCTTCCAGACCAGCAGAATGTACCCACCCAACAAAACCTGCATACTCACACTTTCCGTCAGCATTCGCGACAAATACGTGCTTTACACGCACCAAATTTGTCCAAGCTCGGACGCTGGTTCCATCACAAAAACAGAACACGGTTTCTGCGCTGGGAAAATCCCGTTCATTTGCATCTGTGATGCCAGGAACATCTCGGAAATGCTCAATTAGTTTGGAAACGAGACTATCTGCTGGTGCAGGCATCGGTGTTCT
>DATNQR010000292.1:0-36083 GCA_036703905.1 Thermosynechococcaceae cyanobacterium | reverse complement strand
GCCACATCCGCCGCAGGTATTGATCGAGGTGACGGCGGTTCGCCACTTCGGTAAGGCTGTCAGTACAGGCAAGGGTTTGGAGGCGCTGATTTACTTTGTGCAGAGCCTGCTCTGCCTGTGATCGGGCTGAAATCTCCGCTTGCAATTGCTCATTGTGCGCCTTCAGGGTTTGGTTCTGCTCCTGAAGCTGAGTCTGCAAGGTCTGGATGATTAACTGGTTTTCCACCCGCGCCAGCACTTCTTCTATCTGGAAGGGCTTGGTGATGTAGTCTGTGCCACCAACCGCAAAACCTTTAACGATGTCGTCTACTTCCCGCCGAGCGCTGATGAAGATGATGGGAATGGAGCGAGTCTGGGGTTCAGCTTTTAGCTCAGTGCAGATTTCGTAGCCACTGAGACCGGGGAGTTGAATATCCAGCAAGATCAGATTAGGGGGCAGCGATCGAGCGGCGGTGAGGGCCATGTTGCCATCTAGGGCTTTCCGCACTCGATGTCCGTGCTTCTGGAGCATGGCAGACAAAACGCGCAGGTTATCTGGGTTATCGTCCACGACCAGCAAATCGCCTGTACAGGAAGTCAGAACCTCGTTCATTGCTCACCTAAACCTTCCGCTTGCCAGAGCCATCGCTTCCGTTCGGGCGGTGCATTGAATCATCACAAAGAGACGCAAAAATCAGGTGTTTACCTCCATCAGGTTTGTATCTTAAGGAATTTAGGGGAACTTGCTGAAGTAGAAAAACCAGTCCCTAGCTCAAGTCAGGGGAAATCAAGACCAACGCAGGACGAGCGATCGAAGGAGGGAATTCTCTTTTAGACTACACTCTCTGCTGTGAAGTGGTGTGGAGTCTAGAGCCTCTCGTCCTTCGAGCAACTGCCGAATTGGACATTACTGAGGAGTGGAACCTTTGGCATGAAGTTCCAGGTACTCTAAATCTCTACTTTATTAGTTGACGACAACTTAGAACTCTACATGAGTCGTCAAAATCGTAACGCCATTACCCCAGTTAAATGTGAAGCAGACGAAACAAAAAGCCTCTCTCAAACGAGGGAACTTCAGAGAAGTTTTCAAAACGATACATTGTCTCTAAGGACTGAGGGAAGCACTGAGCAAGGCTTATAGGCTAAGTCCTGTACACACTTGGTTTAGACAATCATGGCAAGTAAGCAAGATTCCAAGAAGCAGAATGCCCCTGAAGCTGAAGCGACACAGTCTAAAGCAACCGAAACCTCCTCTTCTAAGGCGATCGCCAATGACGCAGGCAGCGACCTGACTCAGGAACTCGCTTCCCTAACGGAACTGTTCCAGGGCGACCTAAGCGGAATCGAAATTGAAGACGCGATCGGTGCGATCGACGAATGGTACGGCACTCTGCACAAGCAAAAAGAACCAGAACTCAAAGAGCTTGCCGGAGGACTGAAAGAACTCAAGCAAGCACTCAAAGGTGGTAAAGCCACTGGCCACGAAATCGGCGAAGTGTTGGCCCACATTGGACATCAAACCTCGGAGCTTGCCTCCGAAGCTGAGAAAGGAACGAAGCAACCCCTCCAACGCCTCGGCAAGCAACTGACTCAGGCGGGTAACTCTTTGGGCAAAGCCGAAGATCAGGAGCAGATTGGGCAGATTGATTCTGTGATTGAATCTCTAGAAGGTGACTTCAGCGCGATCGAGCCTGCCGCAGCGCTGGATGTGATCGACCACTGGTACGGGATTCTGCACAAGTCTGAGAACGAAAAGATAGGAGAAATCGCCAACGGACTGAAGCAACTGAAGCAACAGTTGAAGGGCGGCAAGGCTAAGGGAGAGGCGATCGCTGAAGCCCTGATCCAGATTGGTTCCCAAACCACCGAAGCTGCATCGGAGGCTACCAGAGGCTTCAAGAGTCCGCTTCAACGGTTGGGCAAACTGTTGAGCAAAACGGGCAAAGCGCTAGAGAAGCAGGCAACTGAAGCATAGCCCCAAACTCTACTCCTTACTTTCTAGATTGCAACTTACACGCGGTGTTTAACTAAACACCCTTGCCTCTAATCTCACTCCACAGGAGCTTCTGTGCATTTCCTACCCAGAAGCTCCTGTGGGGGATTCAGTCTAAAGAAATATCTGAGAGGGGTATCAAGTAATTAAGGTTACAGCAATGTTCTGAGCCGTCTGTCTGAAGCTGCAAATATCCCGCTCACTCGTCTGGAGCGCTAGGATAGCGTAGCTTTATCTGTGAAAGCTTGTATGGATCACCGGATTATTTTGGTTCCGCAGGGAGCAGAGCATCGGGCAGTGTGCAGAGGGCTGCGACGATCGACTGCGCCCAAACCAATTGTCCAGGCTATTCCCGTAGGCGCTGAACCTGTGCGTCGCCACCTGCTCCAGCTACGATCGGATTTCTTCCAACCCCAAGCCCCAGTTTTGGTGCTGGGTCTGTGTGGCAGTTTGTCTCCCAGGTTGTCCGTGGGCGATGTGGTTCTCTACCGCTCCCTCAGTACTGTGCCTCTGCACCTCCCCACCTCTGGAACTCCGCACCTCGTCACTGGTCTAACGCTCGATCGTGTCCTCTCCTCTGCTGCGGAAAAGCGGGAACTGGGAGCATCTGGCGCGGACGTAGTGGATATGGAGGGTCAGGCTATTTTAGAAGTTTTGAATTCCCTGGATATTCCAGTGACAATGCTGCGGGTCGTCAGCGATGATTGCCACTACGATCTTCCTGATCTTTCCCAAGCAGTGAGTCCAGAAGGAAATTTGCTGCCGGGGCGTATGGCGATCGCAATGGCGCAAAAACCGATCGCAGCCCTTCGCCTGATTCGCGGATCGCTTCACGCATTAAAAGTCTTACAAGCCGTTGTTTCTGAGCTATACCAGTCCTGAACCGGAGCGAGCCGACCAAGGAAGCCCACCGAAGGCTAACCTGTCCACCGCGCTAACTGTCCTGTTTCTCCAGGTGCGATCGATGATGGGTCGCTATGCTCTATTAATAATGAGCAACTAATGAGCACAGGGAGCAGGCCGTGAAGCCACTGCCAAAAGCGCTTCTCGTCTCGATATCTGCTCACGCAACTCTATCCCGAAGAACTTTGAAACTGTCTAAATGGTTCAAAACTCAAACCTCCCCTGTCGCTGCCACTTCGTCTGGTAATGGGTTTGGAGCATTACTGCACAATCGATCGTTTCTTGCTCTTTGGATAGGGCAACTTCTCTCTCAAGTTGCCGATAAGGTTCTTTTCGTGTTTTTGATCGCCGTTCTGGCGAACTACCAGCCCCCGGCGGGGTGGGAGAACTCCGCCCGATCAGCCCTGATGGTGGCGGTCACGTTGCCCGCGATCCTGTTTGGATCGGCGGCGGGAATTTTTGTCGATCGCTTTGACAAGCGCCAGATCCTCGGCGGCTGCAACCTGCTGCGAGGGGTGCTGATTCTGTTGCTACCCTTTCTGCCCAAAGCATTCGTGGTTTTGCTGACTCTGGGGTTTCTGGAATCAGTGCTGACCCAGTTTTTTGCCCCAGCAGAACAGGCGGTTATTCCCCTTTTGGTTCCCAAGCAGGGGTTGATGTCGGCTAATGCGCTGTTTAGCACAACGCTGATGGGATCGCTGATTGTAGGGTTTGCGATCGGCGAGCCTTTGCTGACCCTTTCCAGTGCAGCGGGAGCTTTCGGGCGGGAACTGCTCCTGGGGGGATTATACATTGCTGCTGCTTTGATTCTCTATGCGCTGCCGCTTCGGGAGCAGGCGGCCGATCCGCTTCTGGTCAAGCCCTATCCTTGGAGCGACTTTAAAGCGGGATTGGCTTACCTGAAGCACGATCGCCTGGTAAGCAATGCGCTGCTGCAACTAACGCTGCTCTACTCAGTGTTTGCGGCCCTGATGGTGTTGGCAATCAACCTGGCAGAGGAGGTTGGGCTGAAGGCGGATCAGTTTGGCTTCTTGCTGGCGGGGGCAGGAGTGGGGATGGTGTTCGGCGCAGCGATCCTGGGTCACTGGGGAGATCACTTCCGGCACAAACCTCTGCCATTGATTGGGTTTTTGATTATGGCGGCCTGTCTAGGCGGTTTTGGTTTCGTTCACAGCCTGCCGATCGGCTTGCTGTTGAGTGGTTGCTTGGGCGTGGGGTCGGCGCTGGTGGGTGTGCCTATGCAGACGCTAATCCAACAGCAAACGCCAGAATCAATGCGAGGGAAGGTCTTCGGGCTGCAAAACAATGTCGTGAACATTGCCCTGAGCCTACCTTTGGCAATTGCGGGGCCCCTCACCGATCGGCTGGGACTTCGGGGCGTGCTGCTGGGCATGAGCTTGATCACGATCGGTGTAGGTGTAATCGCGTGGCGAGCGACGCGGCAGGAATTGCGATTGTCCTAGAACATTTCAAATCTCGATCAGGGGTGAAGTGCGGGAGCAGTGATGAAGTCTAGTAGTAGCGATGAAGTGCGGGACTAGGGCAGTCAGCGCGATCGTAGCTTTCCACGCCCTAGAATAGTCGCAGCACCCAACGAGCCAAACATGGTCAAAATCCTGCATCTATCAGACATTCACATGGGCAGTGGCTTTTCCCACGGGCGCATTAACCCAGAGACTGGGCTGAACACGCGACTGGAGGATTTTGTGCAGACCCTAAGCCGGTGCATCGATCGCGCCATTGCCGAACCCGTAGACTTGTTGTTGTTTGGAGGTGATGCTTTTCCCGATGCCACCCCGCCGCCCTACGTGCAGCAGGCTTTTGCTAGTCAGTTTCGGCGGCTGGTGGATGCCGGAATTCCCACGGTGCTGCTGGTGGGCAACCACGACCAACATGCTCAGGGCCAGGGCGGAGCCAGCCTGTGCATCTATCAAACTCTGGGTGTGCCAGGGTTTGTGGTGGGCGATCGCCTAGAAACCCATCGCATCCAAACTCGGAGCGGTGTAGTTCAGATCATCACCTTGCCCTGGCTGACCCGATCAACCCTGCTCACTCGACCTGATACCGAAGGGCTGTCGATCGGCGAGGTGGGTCAACTGTTGCTCGATCGCCTGCGAGTCGCCCTAGAGGGAGAAATCCGCCAGCTTGACCCGGATCTGCCTACAGTGCTGCTGGCCCACTTGATGACTGACACAGCTCGCTTTGGCGCGGAGCGTTTCCTGGCGGTGGGTAAAGGGTTCACGGTTCCCCTAACGCTGCTGACCCGACCCTGTTTTGACTATGTGGCCCTGGGTCATGTTCACCGTCATCAGATTCTCTGCGAGTCGCCCCTAGTCGTCTATCCCGGCAGCATCGAGCGGGTAGATTTCAGCGAGGAAAAGGAAGACAAAGGCTTTGTGCTGGTGGAGATTGAGCAGGGCAACACGGCGATCGAGTTCTGCCCCCTGCCTGTGCGCGCGTTCCGCACGATCGAGCGTGACCTTTCCCAGTCTGATGCGCCGCAAGCTGTCCTTCTTCAGGCTCTGAAGCCAGAGGTGGTTCAGGATGCCGTGGTGCGCCTGATCTATCACCTGCGATCGGAACAGCTAGAGCAAATCGACACGCCTTCCCTGCACCAGGCCCTCGCAACTGCCCACAGCTACACAATCAACCCTGAATTGATCAGTCAACTGGCCCGCCCTCGGCTGCCAGAACTGGGCGCAGTCAGCAGTCTCGATCCGATCGAGGCGCTGCAAACTTACCTGACCAACCGTGAAGATCTGCAAGAAATTGCGGCGGAGATGCTGGAGGCAGCTCAGGCTCTATTTTCGAGCGAAACTGAGTGGGAGTCACAAGCGAAAACAGAAGAGGAACCCGCGATCGCTTTTGCTCAGCCTGCATCCGCCCAACTCCGGCTGCTGTAGGAAACTAGATGGAGTTCCAATAGAAAATCCCTAGTTAAGGTAGCCAACGCGGACGCAAGCCTGCTATGGGCAGATCGACAGGTTGCGTTTTTGCTGTCGGAGTTTCGGGATTCAACGGCAGCAACCAGAGTCGGCTGGAGGCGATCGCTTTGCCTGTGCTGTTCCGCAGCTTCTCGCTAGTCTCAGCTTTTTTCTGAGTAGTTTGGTCTAGCAAAATTGCCAGTCCATCCGGCGAAAGACTGACTTGAATATCAGGCTGAATGGGCAGAATTGCCAGAGGGAATAGCTGACTGGTTTTAAGGTCGATCGCTGCTAGATAAGGCTGTTCCTGATACAGTTCTCCTCCCGTTTGTAGCTCCGTAAGCAGGCAGTAAAGTACGCGACGGGTGGGATCAAATTGAGCGCTGAGAATTGAACCTGTGGTGCGAAACAGTTCCTTTTGTGCGCCCTGAGTATCCACCAAAAACAGCGATCGAGTGCGATCGGTGTTGAACTTCAGCATCGTTGCCTGCGTGCCATCCTTGGAGAAGCTCAACACTGTGCCAAATTTAGGTAAAAAGTTCAACGGCTTAGCGTCAGGCTGCAACGGTAGAATTGCTAAACCTTGGCCCTGAGCGATCGCCAGGGAACTGCTGTCGGATGTAATCAAAAAATCTCCTCCCGGTTCACCCTTGAGGGGCTGCGGCTTGTCTCCCGCTCTCAAAATCCACGGGCCAAAGTCGGCGGGATCTTTGCGGCTAACGCGCTGCACTACGATGATTTGCCCATTCGGGGAAAGGTCAAATTTGAGATTCTGATAGTCAGTGCTGTCGAGCACGAGTTCCACTTTGCCGATCGGTTGCCCAAAGGCTGTAGAGTCAGCACCTTGCGCGTCCAGTTGGGTCGGAGCCTTGACCCGAATTCCGGTTGAGACAGTGTAGAGTTTTTGCTCCAGGAGTCCCTGCGATCGGTTGCTCCGCTCTGTTGCTGCAAACAGCACCCGATCACCCATGGGGTAAGGTTCAAACTCGGTCACCGCAAGCTCCGGCGGTGTAAGTACCTGTTTTTTATCCTGAGTGACGTTGTAGAGAATCAGTCGTCCCGCTTCTTCGCCTTCCACACCAATGTAGGTGAAGGCTCGATCGCGGCTACTGAACTGAGCCTTGAACCCCTGGAGGGTGCTGCCTTGGCGGAAGCGATCGTTGGCATCCTGAAGCACCACCTCAAACTTGTTGCCATAGGGCGCGGGTGTATTCAGGGTGTAGGCCATGCGTCGCCCCGCCCAGCTCATCTTGCCCGGCAGGGGCGGCTTCACTTGCAGGTTTTTCTCCACGCTAGCCTGATCCATTGGGCGGCTGAAGGTGAGAATGAACGCTGCATCCTCCGAGCCAACCTGTTTGTCTTGCCAACTGAAGCCCCGCACCCGTGGCGCTGTGTGGTTTCCGCTCCACAGAAGCACAACAATCAATAAGCTGAGGACTGCCATCCAGAGCAGAGCCACCCGATCAAGGGGTTGGGGAAACGATCGAGGGACGGAGCCATCGGAGCGAGGAAACATAGGCATTTTGGTCAAACCAATTCAGAGGCGATCGGGCGGCTTAGAAATAACCACTTTAACTAAAAACCACTTTAGCGAGAGAAGTCGTCGTTCAAACCAATTCACTACCGCCCCATAGAACTGGTGCCTGTGGGACAAGACACACTAGAACAAGATGCGCTACAGTGCGCCCTCAATTTTGGCATTGAAGCCGTATATTTCTCGGCTGCCCGCCAACGCAACCAGCGTCACCTCGCGCTCATCCCCCGGCTCGAAGCGCACTGCGGTTCCTGCTGGAATGTCCAGCCGCATTCCCCGTGCCTGAACACGATCGAACTCCAGCCCGGAGTTCACCTCGAAAAAATGAAAGTGGGAGCCAACCTGAATCGGGCGATCGCCAGTGTTTGCCACTAGGAGCCGAATCGTCTTCTTCCCCGCATTCAGTTCAATTTCGCCTGCATCAATCAGCATTTCTCCGGGAATCATCGCGTTACTTCCTTGGGTATGTTGAGGATCAAGACTGCGTGTTAAGTCCTGTTGACTTTTAAATCAAGGTGACATGGCCATAGCCTCATGGGTTGAAAAGTGGAAGCAACTTTTCCCGCATCCCCCTCCAGCCCAGTCTTCAACCTCAGAATATCAATACAACCTAGAGTGCGGTTTGATTGAGATTCTACCCGCTCCACAGACGGCTATACTGTCGCTTGATTGAATTCTAGTGATTCCCCTGCTTCTGTTGCTCGTTCCCGCTCTGACAAGCCAGCCAGTGTGAAGCCACTTCCTAGGTCAAAGCAAACTCAGTTCAAGTCGATCGTCGCATCAGGTTTTAACGCTTTTTGAATCTGAACCATCGCTCGTTCTGCTGTTTCCTCTGGCGGCTCGTTTGGCAAGCAGGCAACTCGCACATCAGCCTGGGCATAGAGCGATCGACGCTGCTCCGAGAGCGATCTCAGCGTGGCGATCGGGTCATTCGTCTTCAGTAGGGGGCGATGCGTATCGGCTTGGAGCCGTTGGTAGAGTTGCTCAACGGGAACGTCTAGCCACATCGTCACGCCATGATGTAGAAATCCCCAGTTTTCCCGCTCCAAAACAATTCCGCCACCCGTTGCAATCACCGATCGAGTCTCTGCGGCAACTTCAGATAAAACGCAGTGTTCCCACTGACGAAAGGCTGCTTCTCCATGCTCGGCAAAAAACTCAGCGATCGAAACAGGTTGACCGACTGTTCGGGCTAGAACCCGCTCAACCAGTGCATCGGTGTCAAAAAAGCGGTAGCCGAGCCGCGTGGCCAGGAGCTTGCCCACCGTAGTTTTGCCTGACCCCATCATGCCGATCAGGTAAAGATTCACACCCTTCAAGAAATCCGTCACGATCGCCCCTCCCCTCACTGGTGAAACTCAAACCTTGCTTTCCCGCTTGCTTTCCCGCTTGCTTTCTCTAGGCGCTCACAAATATCCATGCTCCATCAGGAAGGCGGGAGTGAGGCTGTCTGGGGCTGAGCTGGCGGCAGAATCGAGGCGAAGGAACTTCTCGACATACTTGCCCAAAATATCGCCCTCTAAATTCACCAAGCTGCCTGCGACTAAATGCTGTAAGTTTGTCTCGGTATACGTATGGGGAATCACTGCTACAGTGAACCAGCGCCCGGAGCGATCGCAATCAGCCACGGTTAAACTCACGCCATTAACGGCGATGCTGCCTTTGGAAAGCACGTAGCGGGCCACCTGATCAGTGGAGACAGTGAAGGTCATCTCCCAGGAAGTGGCGGTTTGCACCGAAGACTCCAATCGACCGGTTCCGTCTACGTGCCCTGTAACGAAATGTCCTCCCAGCTTGCTTCCCACCCGCAGAGAGGCTTCCAGGTTTACCAAAGTGCTTTCGGACTGTCCCAGCGTGGAGCGATCGCGGGTTTCTGGTGATGCATCTGCTACAAACCCCTGGGGCAGAATTTCCACCACCGTTAAGCACACACCATCCACAGCCACGCTGTCTCCGAGCGCTAGGTCAGTCAGAAGCAGTCTTGATGTATCCGGCTGGCAGGTGATTTGTACTTGGTCGGCTCCGATCGCTCGGAGGGTGCCCAGTCCTTGAACTAATCCCGTAAACATGACTTTTTCTGACTCAGTAAGTTTAGCCCTAGAGCCGCGATCGATTTTGCCTTCTCACGTCCAAAATTCAAGCCCTGTCTCTAGTCTAGAAGATTCTTCACATTTCCAAATTTTCAGAGGAATCATTTAGGATCGAGGCATAAATCAGGGCATACTAAGGTCAACTTCCGAATTGACACGGTTCGCTGCTTCGGTCTGTGTGCCGCAAGTTCCCCCTTGCCGTAAGTTCTGGAGCTTCTGAATCGTCTTTGGTTAAGTGCGCTAAGACCTTCTCCGCTTCGGCTACCAAGTACTCGGCCATCAAGTACTGAGAACTGGGTACTGAGAATCGAGTACTGAGAACTTAGAATACCTCGTGTCCTCGCGCTGCTTCTGTCCTCGCTTATTCCGTACAATCTGTTTCAGGTGTTCTAGAGGCTAAGACCATGATTGAAATGAGAGTTGCCGGAATTGCGTTGGATGCCGCTACTCGCAGCCCGATCGTCCTACTGAGAGATGCCACAGAGCGCCGTGCGCTGCCCATCTACATTGGGCAAGACCAGGCGAAGGCAATCATCAACGCCCTAGAAAACCAAACGCCGCCCCGACCTCTTACCCATGACTTGTTAGCCAATCTTCTAGAAGCGTGGGGTATGACGCTGGAGCGAATTGTGATTCACTCGCTACAAGACAATACCTTCTATGCGCTACTGACAGTGAAGCAAGGGGAGACGAGAAAAGAAATTGACGCTCGCCCCAGCGATGCGATCGCCCTGGCTCTACGTACCAATAGCCCGATTTGGGTACTGGAAGAAGTGGTAGCCGATGCTTCGATTCCGGTCGATCGGGATGCCGATGAAGCAGAGCGGAAAGCTTTCCGAGATTTTATCTCTAACTTAAGCCCAGATGATTTCTCCCAGAAGGGACGGTTTAAAAGTGGAGAAGCTTAGAGCGCGTCATGAAGCAGGAGTTGCTCTGCTTCTAGGACATGGATAACCCTCATCCCCAAATCTTCTCTCTCAGGAGAGCAAAATTATTTTGTCAGCGATAGAAAAATAATGATTATCGGGTGATTCCATTTCTTAAAGGATGGAGAATAATCACCTGTCCCTAAACATCCTGCTAGATCAGACTTCCAAAATCACACTTTTCTCTCCGTCCTCTATGAGATACCACTACCGTCGCTTTGTCCAGCGCAGTGGTCGGGTGCGTTTCTTTGGGAGTAGCAATGGATTGTGATTTCCCAATCTTTGTCCGTTAAGCCGCTGGAATATGCCATTTGGTATCTTGAGATTAGCAGATACCAAGATACCAATGGGTTCCATAACGCTGGACTTAAGAGGTAGCGTCGTCTATTCGCGATGGTTATTTTTGAAAGCACATCCTTGAGCCAGACATCTCTCCAGTAAGGAAATGCGGTGAAAGTACCAGAAGCGACGCGGATCTAACATTGTCCTGGAGTTCTTTTCAAAAAGCGGCTGGTTGAGATACTTCCAAAGGGGGAAACGATTGTTTCTGAGTTGTGCAAGCATAAGTATATTCCGATGTTAGGGGCATAGCCTCCCCTAAGAGAGATGGTTTATCAGCCGGTGGCCGTTAGACGTATGAGCTGCTGAGCGCTATTGCAACAATGGCAGAGTGGATTAAAAATACCCTGGTGGATATTGCGGAATTGTGGCCGCTACTTCCTTGGGGCATCGGTAGTTCTGCGGTACTTTTAAACGCGCGGGTATAACTGCTTCCCATTCCTCACACCGATCGCAGATTGCTGAAAGAGACGATCGAACGCTTCAGAAGGTTTAGTCAGCTTCTAGAGGACGATCGAAATTAGCAAATGGGCCAATCGCAACTCCACTGTATATCGACCCGCTACCAGAAGTCAGTCAAGAAACGATATGTTTTGGGGTTGCGATCATCCGTATCTCAGTCTTGCACTTAAGCCTGTCTGTCGCTAGAAGCCAGAGATGCACCGGCCAGGCGGCTTAATCAGGGCTTCTCCCTTGCTTCAGGAATATCGAGGAAAAGTCAGAAATTAATGACATTAGAGACGAACTGAGGAATTTCTGGACAGCTACTAGCAGCCACCGAGCGAAGACCTGTTCAGAAACAAGGCTTGGAGAAGCTCACCTGTACAGCCCTGTCCTTTTCGATCAAGAGGACGCAGTTTAAGATGGTGAATGGAAGCTTAGGAACTGCGCCAGAATAAAACGTGACGACTCAATTTTCTACCACTGCCGCCGCGATCGACCAAGCTCTGTCGAAGCGCTACATTGAGCTTGATCCTGGCGGCTACTTCATCATCTACCTTAACCAAGCCGAAAAGCTGATTCAGGCCAAGCACTACGCTAACGTGATCAACGATCGAGGGTTAGCCTGTGATCCTGAAACTGGGTTGCCCCTTCCGGTTCGAGGCAAGGTTGAACGAGTGCCTACGCGCACCTATAGTGGCAGAACTGCGAAGGAGATCTGCATCCAAATCTTTGAGACATCTGAACCCTGCCCGATCACTCGCTTGGATCACGCTTCCTATTTGGGGAGAGAGTTACAACGAGCTGAATTCGCATTGCTGCGGGGGGAGGAATACATCCAAGACTGAGGCATAGCCAGTTTTGACGAGCTGTGAGCGATTCTTATAGTCTAAAATCTCAGTACTCGTAGACCTTCAGTACTCCTAGACCTAATGCATTAACCTTGCTGACCTTACCCTAACCTCTCATTTAAGAGAAGGTGAAATTTCCTCTTATTTCCTTTTCTAGGGAGAGAATTAAGGTTAGAGCATTGTGTCTTAGTGGGGCAAGCGTATCTTTTCCAATCTGTGGTTTGGCTGAGGTGACTGCTTCAGCCTTACTTCAGGAACTGGGTCAGGTCGAGAAGCAGTGAAGTTCTTCTGACCTTGATGCAATTGTCTACGCTGTAATTGTCTGTAGTTTTGCGATTTATTGCAGAAACTTTGCGCTTCTTAAAAACTACGTCTCAGAATATTTAACTTTGTAAGATTCCCTAGGTCTAAGCCAGTGTACTCCTTTAGACTGACCTCTTAGATGAATTGGTAAGTACATGGACACATTTTCCTGGCACGACTACTTAATGATGCTGTCTTTTCTCTCGGCGATCGCGGGTTTGGTTTGGCTGCTGCTGGAGAAAGCGGTCGGCGAAACCGATGCAGAAGTAGCCGATCGAGTTCTGTTCATGATGTCCTTTGCTTACTGGTTGGTTTACTGTGTTGCGTCAGTAGCCCTCAAGTTCCTTCAACCGGAATGGGAAACCGTCGTTCTCAGCGTTAAGTTGACTGGAGTGTTGTCCTATCTACTAACAGCAACCTGCGTCCTTAGTTTGCCGCTCCACCGCGTTTCCATGCGACAAACTAAACTTGACTAAACCAGCCCACTCTTCACCATCACTCTGGCTTCCTCAACTCACAGGGGACGGATCTTATACCTTCGTTTCCGAAGAGTTTGGGGAAGCATTTCACAGCAGCCAGGGGGCACAGGCGGAAGCATTCCAAAAATTTGTTCAGGCGACAGAACTGGCAGAGTCAGCCCACGATCGCCTGAAACTCTTGGATGTTTGCTATGGCTTGGGCTACAACACAGCCGCCGCCTTGGAGACAATTTGGGCAATAAACCCAGACTGCCAGGTGGAAGTCGTGGGACTAGAACTAGACGCAACCGTTCCCCGTGCCGCGATCGCGCCGCAGTTGTTGAGGGCTTGGTCAGAGCGGGTGCAAGCTGTGCTGCGAACCCTTGCCCTGGAGCATCAGTGCAGTTCTGGGCTAAACGCGAAACTGTTAATCGGCGATGCCCGCCAAACGATTCAGCAGCTTGAAGGGTTTCAGGCTGAGGCAATTTTCTTCGACCCCTTTTCGCCTCGGCGCTGTCCGCAGTTGTGGACAGTAGATTTTTTTGAATTAGTCGCGCGGTCTCTTGCGCCAAAGGGCAAGCTAGTCACTTACTCGCGGGCGGCCTCAGTGCGATCGGCACTGCTGGCTGCTAACCTTCACATTGGCACAATTCCGATCGCCAATCCTACGCGATCGCACGAGTGGGCTTCGGGAACCGTAGGCGCGTGGGACGCTGCAAGCCTGCACCCGTTATCTCAGATGGAGCAAGAGCATTTGCAAACCCGGGCCGCCATTCCCTACCGCGACCCTCACCTAAACGCCTCTGCCCCAGAGATTTTGGAGCGACACAGCCGGGAACAGCAGTGCTCTAAACTGGAATTCACTTCCAGTTGGCGACGACGCTGGAACATTTACTGAATGAGAGAAAATCTCAAGCGTTGCTGAATGCTGGGACGAGGGTGATTTGAGCTTCTGTAGAGCTGAGAGGTTCCATGAATCTAGAGGATGGCCGGGAATTCTACATTGGGATCGATCGCACTCCACCCCGATCTCTGTCCACTCTGATCGCTGGAAGTCGCTTATGAAATCTGACCGATCTCGCGCTTCGCTGATCACGCTGCTGCTGCCTCTGGCGCTGATCTTGGGATTGGTGCTGCTGCTGGGATTGGATGCAGGCGATCGTTCCCATGAAGAAGGCTTAACCAGTCCCCTAGAGTTTTGGCTGAAGGTGCTGGTTGGCTACTTGGCGGCGGGGGCAGAGATGGCGGCGGCAGTGGTGATCGGTGCAGCAGTGGTGCGGGGAATTGCAGCTTACTTGCGTCAGATCTTCTTACGATCGCGCCAATACGTTGACTCTACTGAAACTATTCGTTTGCAGTTGGGGCGGGGCTTGACGCTGGGATTGGAGTTTACTGTGGCCAGCGACATTCTTCGCACAGCCGTTGCGCCGACTCGCCAAGACATCTTGAATTTAGGGGCGATCGTTTTGCTACGGACGCTCCTAAACTACTTCTTGGAGCAGGAGATTCGGCAGGGTGAGGAGAGCCGCTCTTCTGAACAATCGCGTGAGCCGTAGCAGGTGTGAGATCAGAGTGGGTAAACTCAGAGCGAACTCAAGTCGATCGGCACGCCTCTTCTAGCCAGGCAACCTCTTCAGCTTCCAGCAACGGCGACAGTTTTTCCACTACCGTTTGATGATACTGCGCTAACCACTGGCGCTGGCGATCGTCCAATTTAGTCAGGTCAATCAGGCGGCGATCGAAGGGGATGTAGGTCAGGGACTCGAAGCCATACCAGGGGACAAGAGGCTTCTCCGCTTGCTCCTCTACCAGTTCTCTAATCACATACAGATTCTCGATCCGAATGCCGCCCCAGCTTGACCTGTAGTAGCCCGGCTCCACGCTGTTCACCATGCCCGGTTCTAGAGGTTCGCTCACTTTTTTGCTGATGCCGTTAGGGCCCTCATGGACGTTGAGGAAAGCTCCGACTCCATGACCCGTACCGTGGCCGTAGTCCAGCCCGGCAGCCCATAAGGTCGATCGCGTAATCCCGTCGAGTTGCGCTCCAGTCGTACCTTTAGGAAAGCGCTGCATGGCACAGTTGATATGAGCCTTCAGCACTTCGGTATAGCAATGAATCTGTTCCTCACTGGGATCACCAATGATCACGGTGCGAGTGTCGTCGGTTGTGCCAGAGGTGTATTGTGCGCCGGAGTCCAGCAGCAAAAATTGACCCGACTTCAGCATCTCTTGGGGACTGGGTGTACCGTAGTGAACGATCGAGCTATTGGCCCCGGCCGCGGCGATCGTGTTGAAGCTCAATCCCTGAAAATCTGCTTCTTCGGCATAGCAGCCCTCGATCGTCTCCGCTACGGAAACTTCACTCAAGGCCACACCTTCAGTCAATCGATCGTCTAGCCATTTCAGGGTTCGGGTTTTGGCCCGACTCGCTTTCAGGTTGGCCGCCTGCATCTGGGCAATTTCCACAGAGTTCTTACGGGCTTTCATTTTCTCGATCGGATTGTCGGACTCCACGAGTTCGCAGCCTGCGGCTTTTAGATCCACCAGCAGTTCGTGCGTCCCCATCGTTGTGCGTCTGGGATCGAGCAACACACGGCAAGGTAGAGCATCAGACACCAGCGATTGCAGCGTCTCAGGGTAGGCTTCGTAGGGCAGCAGCGTCACCGATGCTTGCAGCAATTCCTGGAGCGCTGGGTCAATGCGATCCAAGTTGGTGAACAGAAATGCCTGAGTAGGCGTGACGATCGCGTAGGCAATGAACACGGGATTGTAGGGCACATCCCAGCCCCGCAGATTGAACAGCCAGGCAATCTGATCCAGCTTAGTGAGGGGTAAAATCTGCACTGGCTTCTCAGACATCTGCTTGCGGAGGCGATCGAGCTTGGTCTGAATTGCTTCCCCCGTTAGCGCTTCTGGGAGGTGGAACAGCCTGGAGTTGGCATAGGCAGGCAATGGCTCCGCCTCCAGCCAGGGTGACTGCAATCGGACGCGATCGACCAGGTTTTCTGACAAAGCCACCAGAGTCACACCACAGGGTTCGACCTGCTTCTGGAACTCTCGCAGCTGCTCGATCGACATTGTGAAAGGATCGTAGCCCAGCCGCATTGAGGTTCCCGCTTGAACTGCTTCCCGGCCCAGCTTTTGCAGGGTCTCCTCCAGGGTCTTGTGGTCATCCAAGCCTAGCTTTGACACCTGAATCAGCGTGCTATCCACCTGCTTTTCTGCCTGCTCGTGATAGCGCGAATCGGCAAACAGCCAGGCCCAAGTCTGCCCCAGCAGCAAATCCCCCGCTGACCCTGTAAACCCACTCGCCCAGATGCGGCGCTGCTTGACCTCCGGCAGATACTCGTTTAGATGCTCGTCGGCAGCGGGAATCAGGTAAGCGTCGAGGTTATGCAGGGTGAGGAGCGATCGCAGGGCCGCGATTTTTTCAGAAACAGCCGGCTTCTCAGAGGTGGTCTGTTCAAGGTCAGAGGCTTTGGGCTGAAGCAAGTTGACCATAGGGAGTGGGGAGAGGTTCTTTCTGAAAATAACGCAGATCAAGAGCCGAGTTTAAGCGCCTCGACAAACATTCCATAGAGCAAGCCGATCTTGAGCGTGTTGATTGCCTGCAACAGCAGCGATCGTCTCTCCTTCGTGCTGCTTGCTTGAGGACGATATGCCACGCGGCTGATTACCTCACAGATCGCTGTCAAAATTGCTGCCACGTACACATCCAGGCTGGCTGCCTGACCCGTGATCGTGGACACTGCCGAAGCCAGAAAATTACCCAACAGCAAGCTAATAATCAGTACCGAAGTGCGTCGCCAGGGATTGCTGACCCAACCCGTCAGGCGATCGGTCGTCGTCGTCAGCAAACGATTCAGCCGTGTATTTTGCATAGAGCGGTTTTAGAAGGGGCTTTGCTCTCAGGGAATTGGCAGCGATTGAGATTACCTGAGATTACCGACATTGCCGAATTGAGGAATGAATTGACTAGAACTGCCCTCCCCTACCATTCAGCAACGCCAGATTATCAACATCCTTGTCACAAGTCAGCTAAAAGGTTGCTACTAGGCTATTACTAGAATAGGAGCAGGGGCAGCGAGGGTGATGGACGCGAAACCAGATGGAGGGACGAGAATCAAATGGTATCAGGCTACAGGCGCGGCAGTGTTGGTGACGATCGGGCTGTGGGCTGGTGGATTGTTGCTCAGTCAGTGGACTTCCAAATCTTCGCCCGTTGATCGTTCCACCCTACCGATTCCCACCAGTCCCTCTCCTCAAGCTTCCCCAATTGAACCGATCGCCAGCCAGCCCGATCCTAAGGCGATCGCCAATCGTCAGGGCACACTTCGGATCAGCAACCCCACAGACTATCCTATTCGGGTAGCGCTGCTATCCAAAGTGCCTACCTCACCCAAGCCTAACTACGATGTTCCCGCCCACTGGGATTTCGCCCCCCAAGAGGGAAGCAGTCGCGGACTGGTCGTGTCCCTGCCCGATCGCAGCGTGAAGCTCCAGAAGGGTGATGTTCTGGTGGCCTTTGCTCAGGATGGCTCCCGCCGCTACTGGGGCCCATATGTTGTGGACGCAACCGAGGCCCCAGCCTGGAATTCTAAAGCGGGTGAATGGCAATTGACTCTACAGCCGTAACAGCCGTAAGGATGAATCGGTAGTGCCGTTTGGGAAAGGACAGAGAAAACATTCTGATTTTGGCAATCATCTATCGTCATTGTTGGTTGTAGGAATGAATGAAGTTCTAGATTGCTCGAATGTGATTGTTCAGGTTCTTCCGAGTCGGACAGATCTCCAAAATGGGTTTTGAGCTTGTAATGGGTGATTCGAGCAGGAGAAACCTTGGCTTAGACCACGACTGCCTCGCTGAGAGATTTTAGGTAAACAAAGCCCTAAAGTTTCATTCCTGCTCCATTGAGGGTCTTGTTTCCGACCGTCGATCCCCGTGGCAGAATGAGAAGATTAATTCAACGAAAACCAATCATGACCCTTCTTTCAACTCTCCAAGCGGCCCTCGATCGTGGTCGAGCGCTCAAAATTATCAGTGGCTTGAACAACTTTGAGTTCGATCGAGTAGCGGCCGTAGTGCGGGCAGCCGAGCAAGGCGGGGCAACCTTTGTGGACATTGCAGCCGATGCTGACCTAGTGCGCCTAGTGAAAAGCCTGATCAGCCTGCCTGTGTGCGTCTCCGCCGTGGAGCCGGAGAAATTTGTGACGGCCGTGGCTGCTGGAGCCGATTTGATCGAGATAGGCAACTTTGACAGTTTTTATGCTCAAGGTCGCCGCTTTGAGGCAGAGGAAGTGCTGTCTCTCACCCGCGCTACCCGTGCCCTGCTGCCCACTGTTCCCTTGTCTGTGACTGTGCCCCACATTTTGCCCCTGGATCAGCAGGTGCAGCTGGCTGAAGCACTGGTGCAGGCGGGGGCTGACTTGATCCAAACCGAGGGCGGCACGAGCAGTAGCCCCACCCACGCTGGCACACTGGGTTTGATGGAGAAAGCAGCGCCCACCCTGGCCGCTGCCTACGAAATTTCCCGGGCGATCGCCGTTCCTGTCCTCTGTGCGTCGGGCTTGTCTAGCGTCACGGCTCCGTTGGCGATCGCTGCTGGAGCTTCCGGTGTTGGCGTGGGTTCTGCCATTCACCAACTCAACAGCGAAGTGGCGATGGTGGCTGCGGTACGGAGTCTGGTGGAAGCACTGGCTACAGTCAGTCGCCGTGCCCAAGCTCTGGCCTAGTTTCGTTCTTAGTGCCTCTGTAGGGTTCTTATTTGAGTCCTACAGAGGTTTAAGAATCGACAAGTAGAGAATTTAGATTCGCCGGATTGTGTTGGGTTGAGCATCTGGCGTTGCTGAATGCAAGTATGGACTGCCCTCATCCCCAATCTTTCTATCTAGGGAGAAAAGCTAGAAGTCCTGCTCCCTTTCCTTCTGGGAGAGGGCTAGGGTGACGGTCGATCAAGTAGTTCATATCTGGGTTCAGCAATGTCGGTTGCATTCTCACCTCACCCAGAGCGTCTAAATGCTAAGGTTCAGATTGAAAGCTATCTAGCTCTCCTGATCCCTGTCTATTCTCTGGCCTATGAGTATTTTCACGCTGCAATCCATCCACAAAGACTTTGGCATTAAAGAGATTCTGAAGGATGCCAGCTTCAGCCTAGAGCCAACCGATAAAGTGGGGCTAATTGGTACCAACGGCTCTGGCAAATCGACACTGCTGAAGATTATTGCGGGTCTGGAGTCGATCGACGCAGGGCAGATCCTCAAGAATCCCAGTGTGCGGATTGCTTACCTGCCGCAGCAGCCAGAAGTGAACGAAGACCGGACGGTGCTGGAGCAAGTGTTTGCTGACAGTGGCGAGAAGATGGCGCTGGTGCGGGAGTATGAAGAGCTTTCGGACAAACTAGCCCACGGTCAGGGTGATGTAGAGCAAGTTATGGCGCGATTTTCCAGCGTCACTCAGCGCATGGACACGATCGGCGCATGGGATCTGGAAACCAACGCCAAAATCGTCCTCAGCAAGCTGGGCATCGAAGACTTCAACGTTCGCGTGGGGAACTTATCCGGCGGCTACCGCAAACGGATCGCGTTGGCAACGGCGCTGCTGTCGGAACCCGATGTGCTGCTGATGGATGAGCCAACCAACCATTTGGATGCTCTGTCAGTGGAGTGGCTGCAAAGCTACCTGAACCGCTTTCGGGGAGCGCTACTGTTGATTACCCACGATCGCTATTTCCTTGATCGCGTCACCAATCGGATTCTGGAACTCGATCGAGGCGATCTGTTCTTCTACACGGGTAATTACGCTTACTACCTAGAGAAAAAAGCTCTGGCGGAGGAATCCGAGGTCAACAGTCAGCGCAAACATCGGGGACTGCTGCGGCGAGAGCTGGAATGGCTGAAGCGGGGAGCTAAAGCCCGGAGCACCAAGCAGAAGGCCCGCATTGACCGAGCGCACGATTTGCAGGATAAAGAGTTCAAGCAAGCGCTCGGCAAGGTTGAAATCTCCACGGCAGGACGGCGCATCGGCAAAAAGGTGATCGAACTGAGCCACGTTGCCAAAGCCTATGGCGATCGCACCTTGATTCAAGATTTCACCTATGAATTCAGCCCCGACGATCGCATCGGCATCATCGGGGGCAATGGCGCAGGCAAAACTACCCTGGTCAATCTAATCACGGGTCGGTTAGAGCCAGATTCCGGCAGCGTAGATATCGGTTCCACCATCCACATCGGCTACTTCGACCAGCACTCTGAAGATCTGGAAGTCAACCCTGACCAACGGACGATCGACTACCTCAAGGAAGTAGCTGAACTGGTGAAGACCGCCGATGGCTCGGTGATCACTGCTTCCCAAATGCTGGAGCGGTTCCTGTTTCCTGGCAGTCAGCAGTATGCGCCGATCGTCAAACTCTCCGGCGGTGAGCGGCGACGACTGTTTTTGCTGCGTGTCCTCATGGGTGCGCCCAATGTGTTGATTCTGGACGAACCCACCAACGATCTGGATGTGCAAACTTTAGCGGTGCTGGAGGATTATCTAGAAGACTTCAACGGCTGTGTGATTGTGGTTTCCCACGATCGCTACTTCCTCGATCGCACCGTCAACACCATTTTCTCCTTCGAGGGCGATGGCGTAATTCGCCACTATCCCGGCAACTACTCAGTCTATCTAGACTACAAGCAAGAAGACGCACAAGCGGAGGAAGAACCAGCCGAAAAACCTCAATCCCTACCGCAAAGCCCCTCACCCCAAAGTCCCTCAACTCGCAAATCCTTTAAAGAAAAGCGCGAATTTGAGCAACTGGAGACGAAAATTCCCCAAATGGAGGCAGAGAAGGCAGCGCTAGAGAAAACCATCTACCACAATCCGCCTTCGGGCTATAGCGAAGTCCGCAAGCTGTCGGAGCGCTTGGCAGAATTAGAGACGGCGATCGACACTGCCACTGATCGCTGGCTAGAATTGTCTGAACTAGAATCCTAGCGGAGTTGGACTGATGACAGCCCTAACTTTTAACTTGACGCCCTACCCTAAATTCCACCGATGATCAGTGAAGCGCGGCAGGTTGAAATTCATCAACCCGGACAGCCGTGGAAGTGATGCAAGATTCAGAAACCCTGTCGGGCATTGAACCGAAGCGCGATCATTGCCAAAAAAATGGTGAGGCTGCATTCAACAGCCTCACCATTCTGAAAACGAATTAGAACGGGCTAGGAGGGATTCGAACCCCCGACACCGTGGTCCGTAGCCACGTGCTCTAGTCCACTGAGCTACAAGCCCCCGTTACAGATTTCTACTTTATCATACTCGGTAAAAATGACCAATCCTTTCTCAGATTCTGCTGCATCCCTGACCCATCTTGACGAGCAGGGGCAGGCCCAAATGGTGGACGTTTCCCTCAAATCGCCTACTGTGCGCGAGGCGATCGCGGTCGGTCAGGTGCGAATGCTGCTGACCACTTTTGCGGCGATCGAGGCAGGCAACGCTCCTAAAGGAGATGTTCTAGGTACAGCCCGACTGGCCGGCATCATGGCCGCCAAGCAAACCGCCCAACTTATTCCCCTTTGCCATCCTTTGCCATTGCAAAAAATTGAAGTGCAGCTACTTCCCGACCCCGACCTGCCGGGCTACCGGATTCAAGCGATCGTCCGAACTAAAGCGGAGACTGGCGTAGAGATGGAAGCGCTCACGGCAGTCTCTGTAGCTGCCCTCACGCTTTACGACATGGCGAAAGCGCTGGAGAAGTCTATCCAAATTGAACAGATTCGCCTCCTAAGCAAAACGGGCGGTAAATCTGGTGACTACAGCAATCCGGCCTGAGCCAAAAAGTTTGACCTGCTATAGCTACAGACAGCCTAAGACACTGGGTTTGAAGGGGGCGTGAGAACGTTGGTCTTAGCTAGGGGTTCCCCTGCTGCACTCCTTCAGACCCTACAAGGCTATGGCTACAAATGTTTGAAAGGTAAGGCTTGGGGCTTTTAGCAGTCAGCGACCCTCTACTTTCCCTAAAGGAAGTAGAGGGTCGCTGCTGTACAGGTATTCAACTAACTTCGAGCTGAACCAACAGCCCAGTCAGGGAGCAGTGCTGCTTAGTCGAAGGCTCGCTTGGTGTTATCCACCACGTCATTAACCTTGTCCTTCGCAGTGTCGGCCGTGCGAGCAGCATCTCTCTTGGCCTTGTCACCGATCGATTTAGCTCCTTCTCCCAGGTTGTCGCCAATTCGCTTGGCAGAACGAGAGTTATCTTTGACCGCATCCTTAGTGTTGTCTTTTGCGTTGTCCACGGCATTCTTGAAAGCTCCAGGAGCACGATCGGCATTCCGCTTCAAGTCAGCAGAACCCTTCTCGCCCACAGCTTTCACGTCCTTCGTCAGATCCTTAGCGCTGCCGCCAACATCTTTGCCGATATTGCCAATACGCTCACCTAGCGGCGTACCGGATTTGTAGTTATCAACGTAGTCATCCACGCTATCAATACTCTTGGTCTTGATGTTGCGCTCCACAGTATCCTTAAGGGCTTTAGCTTTGACATCTGCCCCTTTGGTGTCTAGCCGACTGGAGTCAACGTCGCGGAAGTTGTTCATGCCGCCCTCATAGGGTTGGGCTTGTCCTGGCACGTTGGGGCCGCCCTTGAGAGCATCTTTGGCATCTTTGGCCTGGGCAGAATTGCACGCAGTGCTCAGCATTAGCAGCATCGCTGCCAGACCGATCGTCAGAACTCGCTTTAGCGCATTAATTGTAGAAAGAACTTTCTTCATTGCCTTACTCCTTTACAGTTAAGTTTCCTTTCTTAGAGATGCCAGGGTTGGCCACAGCTCCAGCCCGATCGGTAAAGGTATCTCCCACATCTTGCAAGAATCCAGATGCGTCCTTGATAGCTTGTCCTGCTCGCTCCAGAGTCGCGTTTTCGGCCGGATTGGTCACAGGTTGACGGGTCACTGGGAAGCCTTTAGCATCCTTCACCAATTGTTGCTTGCCCTTCTCTCCTACCGGTCCAATGTCTGGACTCTTGGATTCAGTAGCGGTGGGGCTGGGGTAGAGCAAGTCAGAAGCATTGCTCTTAACTGCCGCCACCAACAGACCTGAGGGCAGACTGGACTGCTTGCCCTTAAATGCTTTCGGGTCGGTGGACATTTTATACTCGCTGTAGCCATCGCCGCCCATTGTGTGGGGGTTGTTGTTGCCACCCATTTGCACAGGCGGATTGTTTGGCCGTGCGCCCGTTTCCGTGGCGTTGCTGCAAGCGGTAGTGACCAACAGAGCAACCCCGGCTAGAAAAACAGCCAAAATTTTGTCGAGATGCAGTTTTTTGAGGAATGCAGTGAATCTATTCATAAAAGCTCCTTGTGTCTTCCAAGCAGGTTTCAGCCCTGCCCGAAAGCAGTTGATGGGGAATGCCGACTAAAACGATCGGCTCTGTCTTAACGCTTACTCAGGTTAGTCAGAGTTTTTCAACACTTCCTCTAGCCCAAGTCACATTCTTATGAGAAGGGAGTTTTTATTTTCTCTACCTCCAGAGAGATTGTCTGAAGATCCGGGATGTGGGGCAGTGATCTGGCCATAGCCTTACACGTCAGGAAGGGGTGTAGGTGTGGAACCCTTGGCTGGCGCAACGTCCCCACACCCTCTAACTCAATGTCCCTAACTCAATGTTCTAGGTTGTTTGTCCACAGCTACAGCTTCAGCTATGGGGCCGGGCACTGCTCAGCTTCAGCACATCGCCAAACGTGGCACAGTAGGTCGGCAAACCGAGGGTAGCAGGACTAACCACCGTGCGATGGGTGAAATAGCGGTAGCGGACGGAGAACCGATCCCATTCCTCCATCTTGATCCGAAACCGCGTCAGGACGAAATCTGTCAGCTTGGGAGTCAGGGGGATACGGAAATAAATGCGCTTTCGGAAGTAGGCACAAATTTCTTCGATCGCCTCGTCCACTTCCACACGATCGTTCCCCAAGACCAGCTTGCGGGATTCTCCTGGCGCGGGGGGACGATCGATCAAGTAGCGGACAATCTGGGCGATGTCCTTGCTGTGGATGAAGTGGAAGCAACCATCGACACTAAAAAATCTCAAGGCGTTGCTCCAGTCTGGCAGTCGCGCGACCCCAGAAGAAACGTGGGATTGAGGAATGTGAGCATCGCCTCCGAGTAGCAGGGTCGGAAACAACGTGGTGATGCGGGAATAGAGAGACAGGCTAGGCAGCGCCTGAAAGCAAGCGTATTTAGAGCGGATGTAGTCGGTGCCAATCTCTCCAGCTTCTTTAAGCAGGTTGTTGTCGCGATCGAGGATGCTGGCAGTGGAGAAATAAATCACCTGCTGGCATACTTCTGGGTCGAGCAGATCGATTAACTGCGTCATCTTTCGAGTGTTGATCTCGAAGGTGTCTGCACCACCCCAGGCAGTGGCGATCAAAACAGCAGTATCGATCGTCTTCAGCAGTTCTGCAAATTTTTCAATTTCCCGCAAATCGCCTTGCAGAACCGTGATGCCCGACCGTGCCGTCAAACTCACGTTCAGCTTTTCAGGATTTCTGACCAGCAAATACAACTCGTGGGTTGTCTCTTGAATCAGACTCTCAACGACATAGTGGCCTACACAGCCACTTGCGCCAGTCACAAAAATCCGCTTAAGGGTCATCGGGGTTTAGAGGGAGGGCGAGATGAACCCGCAGAAAGAACAGGGAGAAGTGGAAACACAAAATTGCAGTTTTGAGCCAGATGCGAGTTTCGTAGTTTCAATTCTCTTTCCCTCTAGGCATGAACCGCAAGGAGTTGGTCAGATTGCTTGCCCACCTCAAAGAAATAGGCAGCGTTTTCTTCGGGAGTGCTGGGCAAAATGCCGTGACCCAGATTCAAAATGTACTTGTGGTTGCCTGCTTTGCGAACAGTATCAAGGATGCGATCGCGGATGAAAGGTTTGGAGCCGAACAACGCACAGGGATCAACGTTCCCCTGTACGCCAATGCTGGGGCCAAGTCTGCGCCGCGCTTCTGCCATATCCACCGTCCAATCCACGCTGACAATATCTACACCAGATTGACCCATACGCTCTAGAACACCAGCGCTACCGTTGATGTAGAGAATCAGGGGCGTGTCGGGGTGCTGGGCCTTCACCTGCTGCACGACTCGCTGCTGATAGGGCAGGGCGAAGGTGTCGTAGTCGATCGGACTGAGTTGCCCGGCCCAAGAGTCGAACAGCTGTATGATCTGAGCGCCAGAGTCGATCTGGTAGCAAGCATAGGTGGCGATCGCGTCAGCTAACTTGCCTAGAAAAGCGTGAAGAATTTCTGGCTCACTGAAAGCCATGCGCTTGATGGTGGCGTAGTCTTTCGAGCTTTTGCCTTCGATCGCGTAGGCAGCCAAAGTCCAAGGTGCACCCACAAAACCCAGCACTGTGGCTTGGTTCCCCACTTCCTGCCGCAGGGTTTGCAGAATCTGACGAATAAAGGGCAAAGACTCCTCCGGATCGATCGGGTGCAATTGCTGCACTTGCTCCAACGATCGAATGGGCGGCTCGATCACTGGGCCACGGCTTTCGATGATGTCAAACGGAATGCCGATACCAGGGAGGGGCGTGAGGATATCTGAGAACAGAATCACTCCATCCGGCTGGAAAGCGCGGTAGGGTTGCAGGGAAATTTCGATCGCTAAATCAGGATTTTCAGAGCGCTCCCGGAACGAGGTGTACTTGTCGCGCAAATCTCGATACACCTTCATGTAGCGACCGGCTTGGCGCATCATCCAAACGGGGGGGCGATCGAGGGTTTCGCCGCGTGCCGCTCTAAGAAGGTAGGGAGCCTGAATTGAGCCGGTCATCAAACGCTGTCCTGATAATTTGGGTGCATTTTTCAGCTTATCATTATGAGTCGCTTGTTTTTTTTGAGTTTGACAGGACGATCGTCCCTCTGCCACCCTTGGATCGCTCTTGAGTCGCTTCTGGCGTATGCTCTATAAAGCAATGCCTTCAGGATCAAACCAGCGCTGCAAACCTGAAAGTATTGGCATTGCGACAATTAGCGACAGCCTATCTAGCGACACCTATCTAAGGGCAACGATGATAATCGCGCTTAACTTCCCTCGTTAGCCAAGGAACCGGAATGCACATCGCCTGGCTTGGAAAAAAATCTCCTTTCTGCGGCAACGTTACCTATAGCCGAGAAGTGACGAATGCGCTTCGAGAGCGGGGGCATCAAGTCAGTTTTCTACATTTTTCTCAAGAAGAGGAAATCCCGGACGAGTGGCCCGACGTTCACGAGATTCCGATTCCTTTTCTCTATAAATCCCAGGTTTACACTATCCCCAACTTGAAGTCGAGGAAGGTGCTGGAGCAAGCTCTCCAGAAGCTAGACCCCAAGCCTGATCTAGTTCATGCTTCCCTTACCCTGTCCACGATCGATTTCTCACTGCCGGAAATCTGTCAAGAACTCAACCTTCCTCTAGTGGCCACGTTCCACCCCGCATTTGATTATCGAGTGCGGAATTTCTCATCAGGAACGCAGCACCTGACCTACCAGCTTTATGCACCGTTTCTAGCCAGGTACGATCGCACGATCGTCTTCTCGCGACTGCAACGCAAGCTGCTAAGTCGTTTGGGGGTTCCGGTTTCCAAAGTTGCGGTTATTCCCAACGGGGTTGATGTTCACAAGTATGCTCCCGGTAGCTCAACCCTGAAGGAGGAACTTAAAGCCGATCGCATCTTTCTCTATCAGGGTCGGATCGCGCCAGAAAAAAACGTGGAATCGCTGCTAAAGGCCTGGAAACAGTCGCGCATGGGCCCCGGAGCCAAGCTGCTGATCGTAGGTAACCACGGCTCTCTAGCGAATTCGCTGATGCCATTCTACGGCCCGGAACACGGCATTATCTGGATGGGCTTCATTGCCGATGAGCAACGCCGCATTGAGATCCTGCGAGGTTCAGATGTATTCGTGCTGCCTTCCCTAGTGGAAGGTTTGTCTCTATCGCTCTTGGAGGCGATGGCCTGCGGTATCGCGTGTGTAGCCACTGATGCGGGGGCCGATGGCGAAGTGCTAGAGCGAGAGGCGGGTGTGATCTTGAAAACCCACAGCGTTGCCACTCAACTGAAGATTCTGCTGCCCCAACTGCGAGATCACATAGGCTGGACTGATCTGCTGGGAAAAAATGCCCGCCAACGCGCCGAAAACCGCTACACCCTGAGCGACAACATTACTCAACTCGAAGCGCTCTACGCCGAGGTGTTGCAGCAGGGCAAGAGAGAATGGGGAGTGGGCAATGTGCCCCTTGAGGTAACTCAACGTAACCGCTAGGCTGAGGGAACGATCGAGCCTCCAGTCCACTCATTACCGTTGTGCGTACTGTCGTCATGAATTCAATTGATCTGGCTTTCACTCCGGCGCTAGAACTGGCACGGCTGATACGATCGGGAGAAATTTCTCCCTTAGAACTTACAGAACTCTACCTCAAGCGGATCGCAGCCCTGGATGGACAACTGGGTAGCTTTGTGGTGGTGGCGGCGGAACAGGCGATCGCGGATGCCAGACTCAGAACCGAGCAGTTGACCAAGACCGAGCAGTTGACCCAATCCGAGCCACTGCCGCCCTTCTTTGGAGTGCCGATCGCCATCAAGGATTTGAACTCGGTGGCAGGCCTACCCTGTGCCTACGGCGTGAAGCTGCTCAAAAATCGCCTGGCTACGGAAGATGAGGGAGTCGTGCAACGGTTACGGCAGGCGGGGTTTGTGATTCTGGGCAAAACTGCTACCTCCGAAGCCGGAACTCTGCCCTACACCGAGCCGAAGGGACAGCCTCCCACTCGCAACCCCTGGCATCTAGACTATACGCCGGGCGGCTCCAGTGGCGGATCGGCAGCGGCCGTTGCTGCTGGGTTGATTCCCATTGCCCATGGTTCCGATGGCGGCGGCTCAGTGCGGGGGCCAGCTTCCTGCTGTGGGTTAGTGGGGATCAAGCCTTCACGGGGACGGATCAGCCTGGCTCCCTTTGGCGATCGTCTGAGCGGGATTGCCACCAGTGGGCCGATCGCTCGCACTGTTGCTGATGCCGCCGCGATGCTGGATGCAATGGCGGGCTACACCACAGGCGATCCCTACTGGTTGCCCGATCCTACTCCCTCGTTTCTGACCGCTGCCCAAACGCCCTCGCCTCGGCTCAGAATTGCTTACTCAACAGAGATGCCGCCGATCGGAGTTGCCGATCCGATTTGCCGTCAAGCCGTCCTCGACACTGCTCAACTGCTGGAGAGAATGGGCCATGCCGTTGAGCCAGGCAGTCCCAACTACGAAGGGTTAGAGGAGCCGTTCACAATCATCTGGCAGTCTGTTCTGGGTGAGGCAGGTATTCCCGGATTTTTTCTGGGACGGATGAATCGCTGGCTGCTGAGGCGGGCCCGATCGTGCTCCAGTGGGCAATATCTCCGCGCTGTTTCCGCCATGCACAAAGTTTCGCGACGGATTGTGGCATTTTTCGACAAGGTGGATGTGCTGCTACTGCCTGTCTACCTGCACCCCACAATTCGGGTGGGCGAGTGGGCCAAACTGCCCCCCGCTAGGACGATGGAGAAGATTATCCACTGGGTTGCGCCCTGTCCCCCGTTCAATGCCACTGGTCAACCCGCGATCGCTCTGCCAACAGGATTTGCGCCGAATGGCTTGCCGATCGGCGTGCAGTTGGTAGGCCGTCCTGCTGCTGAAGCAACTTTGATCTCCCTGGCCGCAGCCCTAGAAGTCGCTCAACCCTGGAGCCAGCAGCGCCCAGCCTTTGCAATCCTGCCCTAACGATCGGCGCTGGTTTTGGAGTCCTGCTGTTGCCTGTTATCCTACAGGTGGAATAGCTCGACTCAATTCTTCTAGCTCGATCGAGCCTCACAGCCAGCTGGAAGGGACGCTGCAAAATGACGGTTTGGGAAATCGATTTTTATCGGCATTCTGAAAAAGATGAAGCGGGACGCGATCGCTGGGAACTCCTGATCTGCGATCCTGCTGGCGCGTTGCGATACAGGGCCTTCTGCCTGCAAGCACAAGCTAGTGCGGCTTGGCTGCAAACGCAACTGCAACAGCTTTCCGATGCCGGGGAGCGGCTGCCCAAAACGGTGCGAGTGTTCCGACCGCAGACGCTGAATCTCCTGGAACCTGTTTGTGCAACTCTGGGAATTGAACTGCAACCCACGCGCCGTACCTCAACGCTGAAGCGCTGGCAGGCAGAACAACCGACCCATTCTGTCCCCCTCGATCGCCTCCCTCCCGTTCCCTTACCTGAGAATCTATGGGGCGATCGCTGGCGGTTTGCAGCCCTGCCTGCGGGTGATCTAGTGGACGCATTCCACGATCGACCAATCCCAGTTCTGGAAATGCCAGAGGAGTTGTGGCCACTCGGCTTAGGGCTATCCTCAACGCTGCCAGTTCCTGGTGTGGTGATCGATGGAGGGCGACAATCCAAGCAGTTGACCTCGTGGCTACGATCGACGAATCCGGTTTCACTCCACTATATTTCTGGTGCACCTGATGGTTTGATTCTGGAGGCCGGCTTGGTCGATCGTTGGGTGCTGACCACTTTTGAAGACTCTGATGTGAAAGTTGCTGCCCAGCAGTTTGAGCAGCGCAAGCAAGCCGCCCAAGGTCTACATTTTCTGCTGGTGCAACCGGATGACTCTGGCATGACCTACAGTGGCTTTTGGTTGCTGAGGAATGAAGATTAACTATTTCCCCTAGTGAAAAAATAGATCCCCGACTTCTCTAAGAAGTCGGGGATCTGGTGTAGCTGGGCAGAATGCACTTAGCTGAGCCACAGTACCCCGCCCAAAACGAGGCCCACGGTCAGTAGAGCAAACCAGACAAACTGATTGTCCTGAGTTTTAATCTGGCTGGGATCGATCGGCTCTGACAAAATCTGCGAGGAAGTCGATCGCGAAGGCGTAGTCTGGCGAGAACCTCCTGCTGCTTCCGCAGTAGAACGATCAGAGAGCTTGCCCAGATCAGGAATTTCAGTCAGCCATTCCGGCCGAGTTTGCAGTTTGGGCGCTTCCAGAATGTACAGCAAGCGTTTTCCCTGCTTACGAGTCAGATAGTCAGGATGCACACTCAGCTTGCGGCATAGATCGATCGCCTCGGCTTGCCGTCCGGCTGCCTCATACGCAGTTACCAGCCAGGTTTGCACTTCTCCGCCTAGCCGAGAGCCAGGGCTAACCAAGGCAGTTGCCTGCTCTAAGCGCTCGATCGACTGGCGGTAGTCGCCGCGCTCAAACGCGGCCTTGCCTGCTTGATAGGCTATCTGAAGGTTTTCCAGGTTTTCCGCGTCTGAACTCACAGCTTTACGAGGCGTAATGTTCTTTGCCTATTCTAGGTTGTGTTGACATTCTGGGTTGATAGGGTGCTGGGGCAGAACCCTATCAACCCCATACCTTGCTAAATTCGGAAACGCTATAGCGCCTTTATCCTGAATTTAAGAGTCAACAGAACCTAGAGAGATCCTGCCTTAACTAACCGCGATTTCTGAAGTCGCGGGGGCCCGTGTAACCCGATAAATCGGCTAACTCTTGCAGTTTCTTCGTTCCAGGATACTTCTGACCTTTAAGCTCCCAAGTGGGGAAGCTTTCGACATTGGCGGCAATGCAAAGCTCGGTCTGGGAGTTTCTACCGTCCTTGGCACACTCAACACGGTTTAGGGAACCAGAAGCTTGTTGACCGAAGAGTTCTTTCTGATCGTGACAGTGAGGACACCAGTAGGCTTCGTACATCTTTGCGCCAGTTGCCGTAAGGTGCTTCGCTAGGGCAATCTCCGCCGGGCCAGATTCGTTAACGATCGCCGGGCCCACCGCACCCGGGCCTTGAGCCGTTTGGGGTGAGTTGATGTTGGCATAAACTCCCAACGTGCCGATCAGCGTGACGATCGCCACGGTGAAGCCCACAACGAACAACTGACCAATATCTTCCCAGACGCGACCCAGCAGCGTCAGGATAAACAAAGCCAGGGCAAAGATTGCTGAGGCAATGCAGTAGTAGCACACGCCGCTTGGGCCGAATTTGACTACAAACTGCGACACCATGATGTTCATCAAGTAGCCGCTAAAAATCAGCATGGCGGTGGAGCCAGCAAACAGCAGCAGCCACGTCCAGGTTTCTAGGTTCGATCGCAACTGCTTGTTCTCTTCCGGCTTCACGGCGAGAGGCGCTAAGGCAAACACCGCCATACCGAGGTAAGCCAACAGCCCGAACAGCGCCAATGGCAATCCGAACACTGTGGCGTAGGGACTAGAAAGCACTTGCTCACAGCCGCTCGTGGGGCAAGCTGTAGCGGTGCTGGTGAAGCGGTTAATGGTGAGGTAGGCCGTGTTCAGCGCTCCCAGAAGGGCGATCGTGCCAATCAAAACTCGTGACCAGCGTTGAATCCAGGGCACATTGCGGCGGCGACTCAGCAGAGTTCTAGACATAAAGCATCCTCAATTGGCATTCTCCCGGATTGATCATAACTTCTTCTACTTTGACTGATCTGCCACGGGATGCAGGGTTGGGTTAGGGACTGGGGCAGATAGAGTGATACGCCGCGCCGCCTCCACGAATCTGCCGACACGGATGGGATCGATCGCCTGCTCACGGCGGCTGTGACGCTTTAGGGAGCTGGAAACGATTACGCCATCGGCCGCCTGCATCAGCGTCGAGACGTTCTCCCAATCTGCGCCACTGCCGATGAACACGGGTGTGCCTTGAGCAGCAGCACTGGCAAGCTCCAGATCCTCCAGACTCGGCGGACTCCCCGTGGCCCAACCAGAGAGGATCACGGCATCGGCTAAGCCTCGCTCGATCGTGTCCTGCACCGCAACAGTCAGATTAGGCGAACTGAGGGGACGGGCGTGTTTCACCAGCACATCGGCAAAGATCTTCACCTCGCTGCCCAGCGCCCGACGATAGCGCAACAGTTCATAGGCTCGGCCTTCGATCAACCCTTGGTCGGTAGCCATCACTCCAGTCAGCACATTGACCCGAATGAACTGGGCCTGGGTGCAGGTGGCGATCGCCAAAGCACTGTGGGCATCGTTGCGGAGAACGTTCAAACCGATCGGCAGCGTCACCATCTGCTGAAGCCGAGCCACAATCAAGCTCATGGCGCTAACCACGGCGGGATCGACCTGATCTTTACAGAAGGGCGCGTCGAAAAAGTTCTCCACGATAATTCCATCCACACCGCCAGAGGCCAGAGCGGTAGCTTCCCGCTCGGCGCGATCGATTACCGCCTTCAGATTGCCGCCCCAGGTGGGAGCCGTGGGTAAGGGCAGGAGATGAACCACGCCAATAATTGGGTTAGGCGTTTTGAAAATTTGAGTTAAATCCACGGGAAAACTGAGAATCGGACGAGCCAGCACAGCGCTAGACTACCAAAATCATAGCTTTTTACCGCTTGTGGATCTTGACGGCTTGGGGAGATGTTGGGCGCTTGGGGTTGATCGACCTAGGCTACTGCTTGCGCCTAGAACTGCATCAATCAACTTTGAGACTACCCAGAAGTCTCTTTAACAGATCGTAATAATCGCAATTCTGCGCTATGATAGCTTCACTGGTATCTGAGCGATTGCAAGAATTTTAGCTCTTAAGCAGACCGCAACAGAGTTTGAAGCGAGGGGATTATCCGTCGCAAAAGCGATCGCTACAGCTTAACGACCGATGACCTTCTCAATAATTTTTCAACTGCATGGGCAATAAGCCAACAATTGCGGTCTCTCATTTGGGCTGCGAAAAGAACAGAATCGATACGGAACATATGCTGGGGCTGCTAGTCCAGGCAGGTTACGAGGTAGACAGCAACGAAGACTTAGCCGATTACGTCATTGTCAACACGTGCAGCTTCATTCAGGCAGCACGAGAGGAATCTGTCCGTACCCTGGTGGAACTGGCAGAGGCAGACAAAAAGATTGTGATCACAGGCTGCATGGCCCAGCATTTCCAGGATCAGCTTTTGGAAGAACTGCCAGAAGCGGTGGCTTTGGTGGGCACGGGGGATTATCACAAGATTGTAGACGTGATCCAGCGGGCGGAGGCAGGAGAGCGAGTGAGGGAGGTTTCTGCGGAGCCGACTTACATCGCTGACGAAACCACGCCCCGCTACCGCACGACTACCGAAGGAGTGGCTTACCTGCGGGTAGCTGAAGGTTGCGATTATCGTTGTGCCTTTTGCATCATTCCCCACCTGCGAGGTAAGCAGCGATCGCGCTCGATTGAGTCGATTGTTGCTGAAGCCGAGCGCCTAGCCGCCGAAGGTGTGCAGGAGATTATTTTGATCTCTCAAATCACCACTAACTATGGGCTGGACATCTACAGCGAACCCCGACTAGCGGAACTGCTGCAAGCGCTGGGACGAGTTGATGTGCCCTGGATTCGGATGCACTATGCCTACCCCACGGGCTTGACCCCAAAGGTGGTTGAAGCGATTCGAGCCACCCCCAATGTTTTGCCCTACCTGGATTTGCCCTTGCAGCATTCTCACCCGGAAGTGCTGCGATCGATGAATCGACCCTGGCAGGGGCAGGTCAACGACGGCATTATCGATCGAATCAAAGCTGCGATCCCCAACGCAGTGCTGCGTACCACTTTCATCGTCGGATTTCCCGGTGAAACGGATAAGCAGTTTGATCACCTGCTGCAATTTGTCCAGCGCCACGAGTTCGATCACGTTGGCGTGTTTACCTTCTCTGCCGAAGAAGGAACACCAGCTTACGACTTGCCTAATCAGCTGCCGCAAGCCGTGATGGACGATCGCCGTGATGCCTTGATGTCGATTCAGCAGCCGATTTCACTGCGGCGCAACCAGGCAGAGGTGGGCAAAGTGGTCGATGTGCTGATCGAGCAGGAAAACCCAGAAACGGGGGAGTTAATCGGGCGATCAGCGCGGTTTTCCCCAGAAGTGGATGGTCTAGTCTACGTGCAGGGATCAGCACGGCTAGGATCGCTGGTTCCCGTGACGATCGACCACGCTGATGTGTATGACCTTTACGGTCGGGTGGCTTCAGTAGTGGATCTGGTGCGCCCGAAGCCGCTGGTAGTTCTGTAGTTTCTCTAAAACCCGTCCCTGAGACGGTCTGCCTTAGTTCAATTGCATTCTTTACAACTCATAATCAGGAGATTCAATGACCCTTTCGTTTAACAGCCTAGGACTTTCTGAAGCGCGGATTCGTTTGCTAGAAGAGAGCGGATTCACCGCTCCGACCGCTATTCAAGCTCAGGCGATTCCCCATTTGCTCTGTGGCCGCGATGTTGTAGGGCAAGCTCAGACAGGCACAGGCAAAACGGCGGCCTTCTCGCTGCCTATTCTGGAGCGGATTGATCCCCAACTGGCGGCTGTGCAAGCGCTGATCCTCACCCCCACCCGCGAACTGGCGATGCAGGTGTGCGAAGCCATGCGGACGTTCAGCAACGATCGCCGCATCAAAATCATGAACGTCTATGGCGGTCAATCGATCGACCAGCAGGTTTCTCGCCTGCAACGGGGCGCTCAAATCGTTGTTGGCACACCGGGACGAGTCCTGGATCTTCTCAGTCGCGGCACGCTGCGGTTGGACAAGCTGTCCTGGATGGTGCTGGATGAAGCCGACGAAATGCTGAACATGGGCTTTATTCAGGATGTAGAAAAAATCCTGAATCAAGCACCGATCGAGCGGCAAACTGCCTTCTTCTCGGCCACGATGGAGCCATCGGTTCGCAAGCTGGTGACGAAGTTCCTTCGATCGCCCATCACTGTGACGATCGAGCAGCCTAAAGCTGCCCCCACTCGGATTAACCAGATCGCTTATCTGGTTCCCCGTGGATGGACTAAAGCCCGCGCCCTGCTGCCCATCCTGGAACTGGAAGATCCCGAAACAGCGCTGATCTTCGTCCGCACCCGCAAATCTGCGGCAGAGCTGACCAGCCAACTACAAGCTGCCGGCCACAGCGTTGATGAATACCACGGCGATCTCAGCCAGGTGCAGCGGGAACGGTTGCTGTTGCGGTTCCGCCAACGCCAGGTACGCTGGGTAGTCGCAACGGACATTGCTGCCCGTGGCATCCACGTCGATGACCTGACCTATGTGATCAACTACGACTTGCCCGACAGCGTGGAAAGCTACGTCCACCGCATCGGTCGCACGGGTCGTGCTGGTAAGGAAGGCACAGCGTTGTCGCTTGTCCATTCCCTCGATCGCCGCAAACTACGGGACATCGAATACCACGTTCGCCAGAAGCTGGAGATCGTTTCAATTCCCACTCGCGCTCAGATCGAAGCACGACAGCTAGAGAAGCTGCAAGACAAGCTTCGGGAGGCCCTGACGGGAGAGCGAATGGCTTCATTCTTGCCGATCGTTGCCCAATTGGCGGAGGAGTACGAACCTCACGCGATCGCGGCGGCGGCTCTGCAAATGGCTTACGACCAAGCTCGTCCTACCTGGATGCGTTCGAGCCAGGAGCAACTGGAAGATGCACCCCAGGACGGCTACTCGTCCAAGACCAAGCCAGTCAAGCGGGTAAAGACTGCACCCTCGAAAGGTGAGAAGGCCCAAATTCAGTAGCATCCAGTTGAGCCGCCTTCGTCTCATGTGATCAAAGAGCCAGGAATCAGCTAACTGATTCCTGGCTTTAACGTGTGTGCTGTGTGAAATTGAGAGAGCTGTGCGAAATCGAGAAGGACGATCGCGTCCAAACCGTTGGTCAAGCTAGGCGATTATTTGAGAGCCGCAAGGTCGATCGCAAAACTTCTTGTTGATCCAATGCTGCGAGATGTAGACCTCCAATTTAGTGCTTGTAGTGAGCTGAAACGTTGACCTGTAGAACAAACTGTCAGTGACAAGCTAGACAAATCTGCATTTCACCGACCGCCCAAGACGTTCAATTCGATCGAAATTTTCTGGCGCTTCATCAAGTACGAGTGAATTGAACCAGAACCTAAAGACCTAAGTTCAAGGCAGTTGGTTACTGGATTCCCTCGTCCTCACTCCCTCACCAGACCGTAGACTTGAACCACCAGAGTTTTCATTCAAAAGTATCCTAATGGCAAAAGTTTTGGTTACGGGAGCGGCGGGGTTTGTGGGCTTTCATTTGAGTCAGAAATTGCTTGATCGCGGCGATCAAGTAGTGGGTCTGGATAACCTTAGTCCCTACTACGATGTCTCCCTCAAAACTGCTCGGTTGAAACTGCTGCAAGATAGAGCTGGGTTTGAGTTTCATCTTCTCGATCTAGTAGAACGCGATCGCATTGCTGAACTTCTAGCTACAGGGCAATTTGATAGTGTTGTTCACTTGGCCGCCCAAGCTGGAGTGCGTTACTCGATCGACCATCCCCATGTCTATGGGGAAAGTAATTTAGTGGGCTTCCTGAACGTGCTGGAAGGCTGTCGC
>DATNQR010000291.1:0-4471 GCA_036703905.1 Thermosynechococcaceae cyanobacterium | reverse complement strand
TGGTAGATCTGCTCAATCCATTCCCGCGCTTGAATTGGCTGACCGTCTCGCCAATGCAGCAGTTCCGCATCCAGACTCGATCGAGCGGCGGCGGCCTCGTTTTGCTCGGTTATCAAAACCAACTCATGGGCGCGGGTAGCGGCTGGCAGTTGGCTCATCTCAAGCGGGTCGATCGTGGGATCAGCCATCATTTGCGAAATGCGAGCCTCTAGCAATGCAGTGATGGCCAGCAGTTCTAGCGGGTCTATCACCAGGTCGCAAATTCGCAGTTCCAATCGATTCAAGCCGTAAGGACGACGATCGCCGTTTGGTCGCACCGCCGACCACAGATGCCGGACATTGTGCATTTTCCCAGAGTCCAACTGTTGCTCTGTCCAGCGAATAAAGTGAGCATGGCTTTCAAACAACGGCACGTATTCCGGGGTTTTAGGAAACACGCCCCAACGGGTAGAGTGGTAGCCCGTTGGCTTGCCCTTCAAAAAGGGGGAAGCGGCACTCAGGGACAGGTACAGGGGCGCTTCCACCCTCACCAGACGACAAGCTTGCATCAGCAGGTCGGGGTCGCTGATGCCAATGTTGATGTGGACGCTGGCAGTGACAACGGTGGTTCCGTAGGTTTGCTCGATGTAGGTGTGGTAAGGGTTGCCTGGATCGGAGCGATAGAAGCGATCGCTCTCTTCTAGAGAGAGGGTGCTGCCAGGAATCAAGGTGTAGTCTCCCAAGCGCTGCAAGTACTGACGCAACCGAACTCTAGGCTGAACTAGGTCACAGAGCGATCGCTCGTAGCGATAGCAGGGGGGCGTGGTGTATTCGACGTTACGACTGTCAGGTTCTCGAATGAATCCCTCTAAATCCGCGACAATGCGATCGGACATTCCCACGATGTCCCCAGCGGGAGTTCCTGTGTAGATCTCGATCTCGAAGCCTTTTGACAGCACTGCGCTTTCTCCCTAAAAACCTGTTTCGATGGGCAATGGACTCCACAAACGGACTTCACAAGTGGAGCTTTTATGAGGATTGCCTGACTCAGCCCTACTCAGCCGTATCAGTGAGCTTTCTAAACGGGTTTTCGCTCACTTACCCTTCCCAGCTCACTTACCCTTTTCAACCCACTTACCTAGTATCGAGGAAAAGGTTGAGGATGCGTCTATCGATCGACGGGTCAAGCCCAATTTCTCACTCTCTGTGTACCAGATCCCAGCCTGTTTGCTAAGAATCTTTCAGATTCCTCTAACTTCAGTTCAGGAAGAATGGATTGTCTGGAACTCCTACTTTGAGACAGGTGTGTGTTCCCTCCCCCCAAAGGTAGAAAAGGAAAATGTTACCTGCGCTACAGAATTACCTTGCGTAGATTGGTGGAATCTCATTCATTGGGTCATCGCTCCAGGATAGCTGCTCCAAAGTTCTTTCCCTGGCGGAGGGGCAGGATCAGTGGAGAGGTTGCACCTGTCGGATTCTGATCTGTTAACCAGCAGTGCAGTAGATTTGGCTCTTGGCTTGCTGCTGCTCCGACTTAACCTGGTGCGCTGTCCGTTTGTTTGATGTTGTTTGCAAGGAATTTTCGCCGAAAATGTCTAAACTACCGCTTCACAAGAAGTCACGGCATAAGCGCCGTTCTAGCGAATCCGCCGGGTTGGTGTCTTCGGTTTGGCAGAGCTTGAGCAGTTTTGCAACCATTGACCCCACCAAGCCAAGTCTCAAATTTCCCACTAAGTTGGTTCTTGCCTTTTCTCTGCCTCTGCTGGCGATCGCAGCTTTCACGCTGGTCAGCCACTGGGGAATGGATGCCGCGATCGCCCAATCGGGCGGGCCGACTCCCGCAGGCGCACCTGCGGCAACGACTCCGCCAAGCGTCAATTCGGGAGATACGGCTTGGTTGCTGGCTTCCTCAGCAATGGTGCTGTTCATGAGTCCAGGACTGGCGTTTTTCTACGGTGGACTGGTGCGATCACGCAACGTGCTCAACATGATGATGATGAGCTTCGTGTCGATGGGGATTGTCGGAGTTACCTGGGTTCTCTGGGGCTACAGCCTCAGCTTCTACAATCCGGCTGAATACTTTAGAGACGCAACCACCTTTGCCGACGGAATCTACAAGTTTGTCGGTGGGTTTGGCTGGTTTGGGCTGAACGGTGTTGCCCTTGACCCGCACCCCATTTACAGCGCCACGGTTCCTCACCAGTTGTTCATGGCTTATCAGATGATGTTTGCCATGATCACGGTGTCCCTGATCTCCGGAGCGATCGCGGAGCGCATGAGCTTCAAGGCCTACTTCTGGTTTGTGCTGCTGTGGTCTACCTTCGTCTACTGCCCCCTAGCCCACATGGTCTGGGGTCGTGGTTTGCTCGGCAGCATGGGCGCACTGGACTTTGCTGGTGGGACGGTGGTTCACATTAGCTCTGGAGTATCAGCGTTGGTGGCGGCCTGGCTGATCGGCCCACGACGGGACTACGCCGTGCGCCCGATCGTGCCTCACAACGTCCCCTTCGTGCTGCTGGGCGTGGGCATTCTCTGGTTTGGCTGGTTCGGCTTCAATGCAGGCAGCGCGATCGGCATTGGGGACTACAAAGTTGGTGCATCGGCAACGGTAGCGTTTGTGGCTACCTCGGTAGCCGCTTCGGCGGGTGGTGTGGCTTGGATGGTGGCGGAATGGCTGCTTAAGGGTAAGCCGACGGCGGTAGGTATTGGGAGCGGCTTCGTCTCTGGACTGGTAGGCGTTACTCCGGGTGCTGGCTTCGTGACTCCAACCTCTGCCATCGTGATCGGGGCCCTCACCGGCCTAGCTTGTTTTGCGGCGGTGAACCTGAAGTCAAGGTTTCAGTTCGATGACTCCCTCGACACCTTCCCGATTCACGGAGTTGGCGGAACCGTTGGGGCAATCTTGACCGGCGTGTTTGCGACGAAGTTGGTGAATGGGGGTGCAGCGAATGGTCTGCTGGAGGGCAATGGCGGTCTGTTGGTGACTCAAATTGTCGCTGTTCTAATTGCTTACGCGATCGCCGCGATCGGTACGCTGATCATCCTGAAAGTGCTGTCCCTGTTCATGAGCCTACGGGTTGATTCAGAGACAGAAGCCGAAGGATTGGATGTGTACGAGCATGGCGAAACTGGCTATGGGGAAGAGATTCCTGGTGAAGTTTCCTTTTCTAAGTCGAGGGAAGCTTGAGCTAATTGACACTTGAACTAGGTTCTACTAATTTTGTAAATCCAGAGGAAAGTGACAGGGGAGTTTGAGAGCCTCGCTCTCAACAGGGGGCAAAGCCCTCAAACTCCCACTTCAACACAAGATGTCAACACAACCTAATCAATCGAGCATCAAGAACTGAGCCTCAAGAGCAAGCGTTGGGCGATCGTGAGAGTTTCGGCTCTGGCTATCCCCAGCGCTTGTTTTGTTGGAGCTTTTCCTGAAAGAACGACGCAGGGAAGGAGAAAGGCAGGTCAGTTTAAACATTTCGATCGCTGCGTTCAAAACGGCGATCGGGGTTACAATCGGGGGCAAACTCTGCGGATTAGGTTTGTGATTAAGCGTGCTGTTTCCTTCACCAGTTGGACGATCGCAGCCACTGTCCTGAGTGGTCTGGCGCTGGCGCTGGCGCATCGGGACACCCTCACGACCCTGCTAGCTACGAAAGATTCCTCCGACCAAGCAGCGGCGATCGCCACCCCTTCTCCTTCTCCCCGGTTGTCGCCCTATCCTGAACCCTCCGCCAAGCCAGGTACGCGAGTTTATCTGAACTACGAGCAGTGGGTGGACTTGGTCGGGCGCGAGGCCAAAGTTGCGGCAGAAGACCGTCCGGCTCGGCTGACAATTCTAGCGGGAGATTCCTTGAGCCTCTGGTTTCCCCAAGAGCTATTACCCTCTGGCTTTTCCTGGCTGAATCAGGGAATTTCTGGCGATGCCTCTGATGGGCTATTGCGGCGGCTGAAGCTGTTTGATGCCACTCAACCAGAAATGATCCTGGTGATGATTGGGATTAATGACCTGTCCCAGGGATTACGTCGGGAAACTGTGGTAGCGAACCACCGGGAAATTCTGTCCCACTTAAAAACAGTCCACCCCCAAGCGCGAGTTGTGGTGCAGTCAATTCTGCCCCACGCTGCCGATCGCGCCTTACAATCCCCTACGCCACCTCCTTGGGCCGAGCGCTTGATCAGCACACCCAACTCGGACATCCGCGAACTGAATCAGGAGTTGGCGATCGTGGCAAAAGAAGAAAGCGTAGATTTTCTGGATCTCCATCCCTTCTTCACAGATTCGCAGGGAGAAATGCAGGCCGAACTGACCACCGATGGACTGCATCTCAACCACCGGGGCTATGCAGTTTGGCGGTCGCAGCTCCAAGAATTTCAGCAGCGATCGTCCCGTCCGGTTTCTGTCCCATCTCACTAACACGTTTGCTGGTGGGAATGGCAAGATTGAAGCGGAACCCTTCATTCCATGCTGCCATGACCGATCCCGTCTCGATCGCCC
>DATNQR010000290.1:0-7631 GCA_036703905.1 Thermosynechococcaceae cyanobacterium | reverse complement strand
CGATCGATCCCGTGAAAATTCTGGCTTGTGTAGTAAGCGGGATAAGTCAGCGTTGGGTCGCTGAGGCGATCGCTCTCCGCTTGCCAGTCGATGCTTTCGTAGAAGCGGCGCAGGGCTGCTTCATCAATGAACAGACGGACGATCGGCGATAGGAAGCGCTCGAAAATGGTGTCTTTACCAACTGCCATGGGGTTTAAGTTAAGGAGATCATCTACAACTGGCGCTGCCTTAGAGTGTAGACAATCTTGGCAGAGTAGGCAGATAGTCAGATTAAGTTCATGTCGATCGAGCCTCCCACAGTGGGCGCAAACTGGCCTCAACAAGCAGTTGCAGACCAATCTCATTGCGCGGGTGGGGCAGCATTACGAATTTGGCTACCGCTATGGAAGTCAGCAGAAGAAATCAACAGAATCTAGAGCGGCTGCATGGTGTTGGACAAAGCAGCCAGCGCCCCTTGAACTCGATCGCTCCCCGCTTGAGTTGCAGCAATCAGCAGCAGCAACACTGACTTACTGGAGGGACGGGCTAGAATTACGCCGCCGATCGGTTGGGCTTTGCCTGCGATCGTCAGGTTCCCCGTCCAGTTGATCACTGTGCCGCCTCCCGCTTCGGGCTGGGGCAATCCGGGCTGAAAATCCTCGCCCCGTTGAAACACGATCGTCGCTAACTGTCCCAAGGCTTCGGTATTGAGTCCGGGAATTAGCCCGATCGGGTTGGTTACAGATTGCGCCTGCACCACCACCGAGTAGGCCAGGTTGCCGTCCCTAGACTCGATTAATACTGAGCCAGCTAGGGGCGTAGCTTGGACATTCTGCAACAGTCCCACTTTGAACCGACCCGCCGGATCGCGGTACTCGCCTGCCAACGGGAGCGGCGGTGCAGTAGAAGCAGGCGCAGGAGCCAGGGGCGGTGGCGGCGGCAAAAACTGCGGGGTTGGAATGGGCGATCGACCAGGACTGGGGGACGCGGCAGGACTGGGGGATCCAGATGGCAAAGGCGCAACGGGAACAGTGGGTAAGCTCGGCGGCGTAGCATCAGGAGACTGGGCGGAAATCATGCTGTGCGGCACGATCGCCAGGACGATCGCTAACCCTAAGCCCACAAGCCACCAAGTTGTCCGCATCATGCCTGCACTCCTCCTGAATTTCGATACCAACCGCTTTCTCATGCCCCAAGCGGTTGTCAAGATGAGGGAGCCACGCTCAATATCTTGGCAACGGCAACAGGCAATTGTCCTGCAAATCCTCATCAATCTACCTTCAGGAGGTGTATTTAGCCAACGTCAACTTCAACAATCAAGCGTAATGCAACAAGGTCACACAGTATGACGCGATCGCTGCTCCTTTGGGGAATTTGGCTCGGTTTCATCATCTACGTGCTATTTTTTGCCCCACCCTTACAACCTGATACGTTCCAACCTTTGCGATCGCTGTTAGCAGTCCAACTTCCTGCAATCAATCCAGTCATTCTGTCATTGTTCAGCCTTGTGGGTATTTGGCTGTTGATCTACAGTTGCCTGATTTTTGCAGATGGGAGAATGCAATCTTTACCTGCATGGCTGTTTATGGTGGCAGCAATCGCAACGGGTGTGATTGCCCTGATTCCCTACCTGGCTCTGCGGCAGCCCAATCAATCTTTTTCAGGCGAAAAAGATCCCTGGATTGCCGTACTGGATTCGCAGAAGACGGGCGTAGTGCTGACTGTCAGCACGATTATTCTAGTTCTTTACGCAATTCTGTGGGGCGATTGGGCTGGGTTTGTCCAGGATTTTAGAACCGATCGGTTTGTTCACGGCATGAGCCTGGCCTTGTGTTTGTTTGGCGTGTTGTTTCCCTACCCAACTTTGTTGCAGGACGACATGGCGCGACGCGGATTGGCAGCGAATTCCTCTCTGGGTCAGATAGCAACCTGGATTCCCCTGTTTGGTCCCCTCGCCTATTTGTGTTTGCGCCCTGCAGTGCTGGCTTTTCGTTTCAACAATCCTTGGATCGCAGAGTGAGATCGTGAATTGAGTCAGTGCGCGGTGACAACTGATTTTGTTTGCCCTACCCTACTTCCCCAAAACCGACGGATTGCCCACGTCGTAGAGTCCCGCAACGCAGCCGATCATCAAAGTCGCCAGCGTTGCTGCCCAGAGTGCCTTCCAGCTAATGGAAATAATATCCGTGCGGCGCGATGGAACCAGTCCGATCAGTCCGCCGACGAAAATTCCGACGGAAGCGAGGTGGGCAAAGCCGCAGAGGGAGTAGCTGACGACTAGCAGCGTGCGATCGCTGATTCTTCCTTCTGCCGCCAGAGTTGCCAGTTGCAGATAGGACGGAACTTCAGTTTGCAGCAAGCGCTGGCCCAGGAGTTGAGAAGCCAGCCAGAGTTCCGGCCAGTTGAGGGAAACCCCAGTCAGGAAGGTTAGAGGCAGAAACAGCGCTGCAACCAGATTCTGCAAGTTGACTACCTGGAAAACCTGCCCGATCGCTTGAATCACAACATTTTTGCTGGAAGCCAGAGAAGCCAGGTTGCCGAAGAATAAATTCACCAGCGCCACCAGACCCAGCACCGTGATCAGCAGAGCAGCGATCGCGACGGCCAACTTTGCCCCATCCATTGCCCCTGCCACCAGACTTTCTACAGGCTTGATCCAGGCTGCCTCTGGTTCAGCGGCAGACTCTGGCTCTTCCACCACGCGGCCCAGAGTTTTCGGCTCTTCGGTTTCGGGCACGAGCAGCTTAGACATCACAAAGCAGGCGGGAATCGCCATGATCGAGGCAGAAACTAAGTGTCCGGTGATGGCAGGGAAAACTGGGCGCAGGAAACCGGTATAGAGCGCCAGCACTGTGGAGGCAATGCTGCCGAAGCAAGAGGCGAGGATGGCGCACAGTTCGCTGCGGGTCATTTCCGCTAGGTAAGGCCGCACCACCAGCGTTGCTTCAATGCCTACGAAGATATTGGCTGCACCGCTCAATGCTTCGGCTCCGCTCAGGTTCATGGTGCGGCGGAACAGACGGGCAAACAAATTGACGATCGGCTGAATCAGTCCCAGCGCATAGCCCAGCGACATCAATGCCGAAAAGAAAATGACGCTGGGCAACGCCCGAAACGCAAAGACATAGCCAATGTTGAAGTTGTCGGGATTGAGGCGATCGCCCGCCACAGGCACGTAGGACGGCGTAATGGCCCGGGCAATCCAGCGACCGGCCAGAATTGGGCCAGGTGCAGAAGCACGATCGGGAACCAGCGCCGACCCAAAGATAAATCGTGCCCCCGCCTCGGTGCTGTCCAGAATCGCGTTCATGCCGTCGTTCACTAGCAGCACTGCGCTCCGGGTAAAGGGAACCCAAAACACCAGTAGCCCCAGTACCAACTGCAAGCCCACGCCCCACAGAATGAGTTTCCAGGGAATCACGCGGCGGTTCTCAGAGCCGAGCCAGGCAATGCCACACAGACCCGCCATTCCCACCAGCGACAATAGATTCAACCAGGGCATCAGTCTCTCGCTCCTGCATCCCGTACTCCTTCAGCAGAATACAGGAGGACGGGAAACAGTGGGATGGATCGCAGGATTTCCCCAGATTGCCTATGATCAGAGCAGGTTTTATAGGCAGCTATGCAATTTATTGATCAAACAGAAATTCAGGTGCAGGCGGGGGACGGCGGCGACGGGCTGGTGGCCTTCCGGCGCGAGAAATACGTTCCTGCTGGGGGCCCCTCCGGCGGGAATGGCGGACGGGGCGGCTCCGTGATCTTCAAAGTGGAGCCGAACCTGCAAACTCTGTTGGATTTCCAGTACAACCGCATCTTCAAAGCGGAAAGCGGCCAACGGGGTGGCCCGAACAATCGAACTGGCGCGTCGGGGGACGATCGCATCATCGAAATCCCCCCCGGCACAATGGTCTATGATGCCGAAACCGGTCAATTCATTGGGGATCTGGTCGCCCCCGGCCAAACGCTGTGCATCGCGAAGGGCGGCAAAGGCGGCATGGGCAACCAGCACTTTCTCAGCAACCGCAACCGGGCCCCCGAACACGCCCTGCCTGGATTGCCCGGAGAAATGCGGCTGCTGCGCCTGGAACTGAAACTGCTGGCGGAGGTGGGCATCATCGGCCTACCCAACGCTGGCAAGTCAACTTTGATCTCAGCCTTGTCCGCAGCCCGGCCCAAGATTGCTGATTACCCCTTCACTACCCTTGTTCCCAACCTGGGCGTGGTTCGCAAACCGACGGGGGATGGAACCGTGTTCGCCGATATTCCGGGACTGATTGAAGGAGCGCACTTGGGCGTAGGTCTAGGCCACGATTTTCTGCGGCACGTAGAGAGAACTCGCCTGTTGCTGCACTTGATCGATGCGACCAGCACAGACCCGATCGCCGACTACCACACCATTCAGCAGGAGCTTCGGGCTTACGGTCGCGGCTTAGTCGATCGTCCCCAAATTCTGGCCATAAACAAGATCGACGCGCTAGGACAGGACAGCGATCGTCTGGCAGAACTGGCCACGGAACTACAACGCCTCAGTCAGGTTCCTGTATTCCTGATCTCTGCCGTCAGTCGCTCTGGCTTAGATACCCTAATGCGCCAGGTATGGCAAGGACTGGACGACCTGGAGACTGAGGAGGCAGAAGAAGTGGTGAGCCAGGCAACGAGCTAGGAGATTCGCTATGGCTGTAGACAGGCAGCTTAGAACATAAGGTCTGAAGGGGGTATGGGAGCGTTGACCCCAGCCAGAGGTTCCACTCCTAGAACCCTGTCCTAACCTATGACGCTACGGCGACAAAAAAGGCAGCTATTGCTCCGCTCTGAGATCGAGGGGAGTCATGGCGGTACTCGCGGGATTGACCACGCTGCCGTCGGGGTTGCGAGGGGCTTCGCTATCGGCTCTGGGAGCAGCTTTAGGGGCGACAGGACGACTGAGGGATTGGTAGACAGTGCGCGAGATCTGGCGAATTAGTTCGGTAGCCCGATCGTCATTGAAGGCGCGTTTGCTCAATACTGCCGCCGCATAGCGCTTACCGTTGGGCATATCAACCAGTCCAACATCGCCAACTAATGTGCCAATGTCCCCAGTTTTGTGGGCAATGGTCGCCCCTTCTCCTAGTCCACGGGGCAGCAGCGAATCATTCACCGTTTTCTGCATGATCCCCAGCATACGATCTCGCGATCGGGCAGAAAGCAACTCTCCCTGGCTCACCCGCGTCATCAAGAACGTCATATCTTTGGCGCTGGTCAGGTTCGTCCCTTCCAAATCCGGCAGCATATTGTTCATTGCTGTAGTGGACAGCCCCCAAGACTTGAACCGTTGGTTCAGCACCGCAATGCCGCCCAGTCGTGCAATCACCATATTGGTCGCGGTGTTGTCGCTGACGATGATCATGTTCTTGATTGTATCCAGGGCCGTGAATTGGGTTCCGGGCGCTTGCCACTGCATATCCCCTGATCCGGTTCCAATCAACTCCTTCCGCATAGTCAGCACTTCATCTAGCCGCACCTTCCCAGCATCTACATCCTGGAAGAACGCCACCAAGATGGGCACTTTAATCGTGCTGGCAGCCGGAACTGACGCTGATCCGTTCACATCCACGTAGGCGTTGGTATCCAGATCTAGGAAAAACGCGCTGGGCGACGTTTGAGGGCTTTGGGCTACGGCTTGAACAATCAGGGCTTGCACTGCCGCCTTCAACGGTGTTAGCTCCTGTCCTACAGCCAATTGAGGGCTAGGGGCGATCGTAGGAGCAGGACTGGGCGAAGGTTTGGCTGCTGTCTGGGTGCTGGTGGAGGCGCGAGTAGCCGGGTCCCAAATTGACAGCAGCGTTCCGGCCAGCACGCCAATTCCCACACTCAAAACCACCATGCGGGTGACGTAGGCAACTGCTTTTGCACCCGGACTGAGGGGACGAATCGGCTTAGCTGGAGCAGCAGGACGATCGCGTCGCGCTTGGGGATCAACGGGCCGGCGCTCACGCCGACGAGTCTCCTGCTGAAGGGAAGTGCTGGACTGAAGCACAGTATTGGACTGAAGGACTGTTTGGGCTTGGGGCGATCGCTCCAAGCGAGTTGGGGTGCGATCGGCGGGTCGGGGCCTCGTTGAATCTGGCCGACGCTTGAACGGCAGCGTCGACCCATTGGGGGGCGGCAAGCCACGGGTCGATCGCCGCGGCCCTAACTGGGTTGGCGGAAGCTGGGTTGGCGCACTGCTCGATCGCAGACGTTGGGGCTGGAACAGATTCAGTCCGTCAGGGTAGCGCTCCGACGGCCGGGAAAGGGGCTGCAACGTGGTTTCCACCTGCCCGCGATCGGTTCTCTGGGCTGCTTTGCCCCTTCCAAACAGAGATTGCCAAAAGTTGGGTCGATCACGCCCGGAGCTTCTGCCGCTTCGAGTTCGCGCCTGAGTGCCTGCTTGCATCAGCGGAGGCAAGGGGCGCGGCGATCGACTCGATCGGTCAGTATCGTTTCGACGGAACTTGCGCGGCAGATCTTCTGGCTCCAGCATGGCGACATCTCGATAACGATCGAAGCTCAATAGTGATAGACGCTGGAAGCACCCCGTCTTCTTGCTGGAAAACGCCTCAAGAAGCCCCTGGACTCGCAGCAGAAATTTCTCCGTGAGTAAATCTTACGCTGTGCCGCAATTCCTGAGAAGCTTCACAAAGTCTTTGCAGGTGTTTGTAAGCGATGGCAAAGACTGTACTGCCTGGAAGTACTCTCGTCAAGCCTCTGGTCTTGGGGTGCAGGACAATCGCATCTAAGCTTTACTGAAGGATTAACGACCAAGTTCAGCGGCGGCTGGTACTTATGATTCCTGACAATAACCTTTATTCCGCCGCTGCAACGACTTGTTGGGCTGCTGCCCCCGACCACTGGCTTCGCGGTACGAGTGATCTAAAAACCATAGAAGAATTTCTATGCAAACAAAAGTTTTTTTTGCCACTCTATTAAGTAACTCTACTCAAAGTAGCGTACAGTTAAAACATCCAAATGATTTAACTATTGCGATTTAGTTTTTCAGAGCTTGAAGTCGCTCGGCAATCATTCTCGGCAGTCTGTTGTTGAGACTTCTTTGAGCGTGCGATCGCAGATACCAGATTCCATTCTCCAGCCAATTTTTATCCATAGCCGATCTTTTCTTATGAAATGGGTCGCTTCTAGCTAGTTGATCTACTGTTCGTCTACCTCAATTATGACAATCACCAATCTCATCCGGTTTAGTAACCTCCGAGGCGATATCTTCGGCGATGTCGCGACTGCCGTTGTCTACCCCTGGCTTTGGACTTCGGCGTTGCCTCTGAGGTGGTGCCCCTCGGTGGGCTCTATGGGGCAGTTTGTGGCAGCTTTTTTGCCGCGTTATTTGGCGGTACTCCCACGCTGATTTCTGAACCCACCGGGGCAATGACCGTAAGCCCGGTCTATAGGTTCTCGTGCAACACCTGTGTTGTAGGGGTGAAGCGCCTCACTCTTACTCTCTTTAACTCTTTAAAATTCATTTAGTTCATTTATTGCAGTACTCCTCATCCGAGGAGGCATAAGGAGGTATTCGTGGATTTTTTGTCCTTGTTTTTAATGGACTTCGTTAAGCAGTTGCAGTCCCCAACACTCGGGTTTTTGATTGGTGGTATGGTCATTGCCGCCCTTGGTAGCGAATT
>DATNQR010000289.1:0-4810 GCA_036703905.1 Thermosynechococcaceae cyanobacterium | reverse complement strand
GCTCCCCCTCCGGGTTATTCAGGAGCACTTGCTCAAGGCTGCTCCCCTGCTTTTCTTTGAATGGCTCTTTCGTGGACTGACGCAACGCCCATTCAATTTGGGTTAACATTCCCCGCAGCATTGCCACCTCTGCTTCAGCAGGTAAGGCACGATTAAACAGGCGACGGACTTTCTGCATGCGACTGCTGGCGGTGTGGGGGTAGAGGTAGCCGACTTGGAGCAGCAGAGCTTCCAGATGGCGGTAGTAAGCTTCGAGGGAGTCGATCGGGGCAGGAGAAGCAGGCTGAGAGGGCGGGGGAGAAGAAGGGGGGCTGAGCTGGGAGAGTTCGTAGCAGCAGATGGCAACGGCCTGAGCCAGGTTGAGAGCAGGATAGGCGGGCTGGGAGGGGATGCAGACAAAGCGTTGGGCGTAGCTGAGTTCGTCGTTGCTCAGACCACGATCTTCGGGGCCAAAAATCAGGGCCCCGATCGTCTGCTCTTCTGATGACTCCAGCAGCCAGGGCAAAGCGGTACGGGGATGTTCCAGCGTTGTATTCAGGGCGCGAGGACGGGCAGTGGTAGCGATCGCGCGGTGGCAGTTTTGCAGCGCTTCCGGCAGGGAGTTCACAATTCGGACAGACTCCAACACATCCCCCGCGTGAACTGCCATTTGACGGGCTTCGGCCCCCAACACTTCGCAGTGGGGATTCACCAGCACCCAATCCGACAGTCCCAGGTTCTTCATGACACGGGCGATCGATCCTACGTTCAAGGCTCCGGCTGGCTCTACCAGCACAATTCGCACTCTTGCTAACTTATTGGTGTCCGCTAATTCAGTGGGCAGCATCAATATCGCGCTAGTGTTAAGTTTGGTAAAAGAGGTGGCATGACCTCTCCACACCCTACACCTTTTCTCTATGCCTCGCGCTCGATTAAAATCTGACCTACCTACTAAAGTTTGCCCTGTGTGCCAGCGTCCGTTTACCTGGCGTAAAAAATGGGCGGATTGCTGGGATGATGTGAAATATTGCTCTGAGCGCTGTCGGCGGCGGCGATCAGAGGCGGATTAGTTTCTTTACTCTCTAAGTGTTTTCATTACTCTCTGAGTTTCTTCATTTTCTAAAGGTTGCAGCATGACAGGACGGGTGCAGCCGAAACTGATTGTTCACGGGGGCGCTGGCAGTTCGCTGAAGGGCAAAGGCGGAATAGAAGCAGTACGCCGATCGCTCCATACTGTGGTGGAGGAGGTGTATGCGCTGCTGCTGGCGGGAGCGAACGCTAGAGAGTCTGTGGTCAAGGGCTGTCAGCTTTTGGAAGACGATCCTCGCTTCAATGCCGGGACAGGTTCGGTGCTGCAATCTGACGGGCAAGTCCGCATGAGTGCAGCTCTGATGGATGGCGTAACCCAACAGTTTAGCGGTGTGATTAACGTCTCACGAGTGCAAAATCCGATTCAGTTAGCGCTGGCGTTGCAGGATTCTCCTGATCGCATCCTCTCAGACTTTGGTGCAGCAGAACTGCTACGAGAGTTGGAAGTTCCCCTTTACGATCCCGTGACGGAGATCCGCTTGCAGGAGTGGATGCTGGAGCGGCAGGGCAACTTCTCAAAGGAAATGGCGAGCGTGGTGGCCGAACGAGAACTGGTAGAAGATACCGCAGGGCGAGGCACGATCGGCGTAGTAGTGCGAGACGGACAGGGTCAGATTGCCGTGGGGACTTCCACCGGGGGCAAAGGGTTCGAGCGTATCGGGCGCGTGAGCGATTCTGCCATGCCGGCCGGCAACTACGCGACCCATGAAGCCGCGATTAGCTGCACGGGGATCGGGGAAGACATTATCAACGAGTGCCTAGCTGCCCGGATTGTGGTGCGCGTCACCGATGGTTTGTCGCTGCACGAGGCGCTGGAACGATCGTTTAAGGAGGCCCAGCGCAACCGGCGCGACCTAGGAGCGATCGGGCTGGATGCAAGTGGCGCGATCGGCTGGGGCAAAACCAGCGAAGTGCTGCTGGCGGCTTACCACACCGGCGAGGCGATCAACGACACCCTGGAGTGGGACGATGGCAACCTCGTGGGTAGTGTGCCAGGTGGGTAGTGCGTCAGGGTTCTGACTCTGAAGGACAGGTTCAGGCAGATTCTTCGAGTCCGAAAACCTGGTTGAACACTTTCTCCACTTTGTAGCCAGAATCGATCGACTCCAAAGGATCTTTCCGCAAACGATGGCGTAGGCAAAGCGTCACCACGCGGCGGATATCCTGCACTGTAACTTCGTCCCGACCCTCGAAGGCCGTCAGTGCTTTAGCAGCTCGATTGGTCACAATGTCGCCCCGCAGCCCGTCCACATCCAGTTCGGAGCAAACTTCGGAGATCTTGACCCGTAGATCGTAATCGATCGCCACCTTTTTTAAGCGCTCCTGAGCCGTCACCAAGTTCTGCTGAAGCTCATCTTGTTGCGTCTGGTATTTGTCTAGAAAAGTGGGCGGATCTTGATCGAAGGTAGTGCGTTCTTCCACGATCTGCACTCGCAGCGCTGGCTCTTTGACGGTACGAATCTCCGCGTGCATCCCGAAGCGATCGAGCAACTGGGGTCGCAGTTCCCCTTCCTCTGGGTTGCCCGAACCCACCAGCACAAACCGAGCGGGATGGCGAATGGAAATGCCTTCCCGCTCCACGGTATTCCAGCCAGAGGCGGCCGAATCCAACAGCACATCAACTAGGTGATCGTCTAGCAGGTTCACTTCATCCACATAGAGAATGCCGCGATTAGCTCTAGCCAGCAGTCCTGGCTCAAAGGCCTTTACGCCTTCCGAGAGAGCTTTTTCAATGTCGATCGTGCCGCAAACCCGATCCTCTGTTGCCCCCAGAGGCAGATCCACCATCGTCACTTTCTTCTGGGCAACTGCCACCTCAGCGCCTTGCTCAACTTGCTTTCGCACCACATCGCCCATCAGTTCTGGGTCGCTGGGGTGACTGTTAAACGGATCGTCTGCCACCACTTCAATTTCTGGCAGCAGATCCGCTAGGGCGCGAATGGTAGTGGATTTGCCCGTGCCCCGATCACCCATGATCATCACGCCGCCGATCTTGGGATCAATCACATTCAGCAGTAAAGCCAGCTTCATTTCTTCCTGCCCAACGATCGCCGTGAACGGATACACAGGGCGACGACGTAGGGCGACGGGCTGAACAGAGCGACCATTTTCAACAGCAGGGGCGTTAGCGATACTCACGGGACTTCCTGAAGGGGTTAAGAGCTGCGACTGTTCCCCATTGTGCCACAGCGCTCTGGGCCTTTCGCCGATCGCTGAATAGGTAGAGGCAGGAAAGTAGAACGATCGGGGACTGAGCAAAGCGGACTTTGGTACGATGCGAAGAACAAGATTTTCCTCACCTCGCCCAAAGTTTCCCCGTCCATGAGTGATCCTACTGATCAGCCCGATTCAACTTCCAGCAACCCAGGCAATTTGTCTAATCCCAGCCTGCGGGAACGGCTGCAAAGCGCGATCGTGGGGTTGCAGTGGATGAGCGAGTCAGATTTTCCGTTTGAGGTGGTGCAGTGGCAGACTGAAGCGGCTGAAGTTACGCCAGAACTGCTCCTGAAGCTGGTCAAGTGCAATCCAGAAACCCCTCTGCAAACTGAGGAGATCGATCGTTTTTTTGAGTGGGCAACGCAAGGTCAGGACTGGCACACTGCCGCAGAACAAGCCGACGTGGTGCGTTACCAAAACCTGCTTAACCTCCTCAAGGAGTTAAAGAATCCGCAGGTTTATCGGCTGGGTGAAGTAAACGTAGATATTTATATTCTGGGAAAACTCGATCGCGATCTCCTCGGCGTGAAGACTCAGGCAGTTGAGACTTGAAAGCTTGAGGTACAAAGCATGAAGTACTCAGTCCAGAAGCAAACGGCATCCATGCGGACTCGTGACGGGGTGCGGTTGGATGCCGATGTTTACTATCCCCAACCTGCGGAAACTCAGACTAAGAAAAACTTTCCCGTGCTGCTGATGCGGCAACCCTACGGTCGAGCGATCGCCTCCACTGTCGTCTATGCCCATCCCGCCTGGTACGCAGCCCACGGCTATATCGTAGTGATCCAGGACGTGCGAGGCCGCGGCACTTCCGAAGGAGAGTTCAAGCTGTTTGCTCACGAAATTGAGGATGGGGCAGACACGATCGACTGGGCAGCAACTCTGCCAGGCAGCACAGGAGAAATCGGAATGTACGGCTTCTCCTATCAGGGCATGACGCAACTCTATGCCGCGATGGGTCGATCGCCCGCTCTGAAAGTTCTTTGTCCAGCGATGGTAGGCTATGACCTCTACAGCGATTGGGCCTACGAAGGCGGTGCGTTTTGTCTGCAAACAAACCTGAGTTGGGCAATTCAGATTGCCGCCGAAACAGCCCGCCTGAAAGGGGATGAGGCGACCTATAGTGCCCTGGCGGCAGCAGCCAGGAACTTACCCTTGGGCGATCGTCTTCCCGCTAACCCGGAAATTCTGCGCTCCCTGGCCCCCGACTGCTTCTACCACGAGTGGTTGGCCCATCCAGAACCCGGCCCGTACTGGGAGGCGCTTTCGCCAAAAACGCTGATTCAGGAAGTCGATCTGCCCATGCTGCACATCGGCGGCTGGTTCGATACCTTTCTGCGCGGCACAGTCCAGCTATACAAAGCGATGGCCGAGCGCAGCCAGTTTCGCCAGCAGCTAGTCAGCGGCCCGTGGGCGCATCTGCCCTGAGGTCGCAAGGTTGGAGCAGTGGACTACGGCTCCGAGGCAGTCAGCTTCTGCGATCGCCTGCAACTGCGCTGGTTCGACCACTTCCTCAAAAACAAAG
>DATNQR010000288.1:0-10431 GCA_036703905.1 Thermosynechococcaceae cyanobacterium | reverse complement strand
TTGACCGTGTTACTTTCAGTCTAATAGGGATCAATCCTTTGGACTTTGCCTTCAATGGAGCGCTTGGGGTTGAGCGGTGTTAGTCGATCGAGTGACGCTAACGTTTTTTCAGAAGTTCAGTTCTCGGCTGTTTCTGGCTAGGCTCTGAATTCTTCGATTAGGGCTAAGCTTCTTAACTGTCTCAGACGACTTCGCCAAGAATCTGTTCCTTGCGATCTGCATCTTTACCCTCGCAGTTTTTGACCCACCTCTGTAACTTCACCTTTAGTTGTTATGATGCTTCACCACCAAGACTACCACTCGGGTACTTCTCTCTGGGCTTCTGCTCCCTCACTTCAGGCCGTACAGCAGGCGCAGCGTCAGGTTCCGAGTAAGCCCTCTGAGGTAAATGCACTGATGCAGCGTGTGACTCCCGAAGATCTAAGTGCAAACAAGCAAGCAGTGGTTCGGCAAATTCTGGCTCTGTGGCTAACGGAAGCGAAAGCCCAGCAAGCCTAAAGTTTAAGTTTTACTTAGTTTCCAATCGCGATCGTATAACTTTGAGTTTGATCTAGCAGTCTTCAGTTTGGAGGCTGCTTTCGGTGTATTCAGAAATTCTTTACTAGAATGAGAGAAGATCTCCTTGAGCTGGTTGGAGCCTCTTTCCTCTAGAACTTCTTTGTTCATCAGGCATTAGGGAATTTGCCCAGGCTCTACTGTGTTTCTAAGTATGTAGTTCCCTGGAGCCAACGCTTATGCTGGCTGGACAGTTTTCCAAAATGGTAAGTGAAAAAGACCTTTCCCAAATTCCGCCTGAGATTCTGGCAAAAATTCAACAAGTCATGGCTGCGGGAACGGACAATATCCTGGAGCTAACGGCGATCGCGGGTCTGAACCTGCGGACAGAATACTCTAACGCTAACATGACTGAAACTAACCTGTGCGCTGCCAATTTGGTTGGGGCACAGTTTGTTAAAACCAACTTGACACGGGCAACGTTGATTAACGCCAACCTCACGGAAGCTAACCTGAGCAATGCTAACCTGACCAGCGCAGTTCTAATCAGCGCAAATTTGACAAATGCTAATCTAGCGGGGGCCGTTCTGTTCAGTGCTGACTTGACTGATGCAACTTTGTTGAACGCAAACCTGCGATCGGCGAACCTGACAAAAGCTTGTCTGACTCAGGCAAAGTTCAGACGTGCCGACTTGACTCATACCCAGCTAGATGGAGCCATCCTGCGGGATGCAACTCTGAGCCATGCAAAGCTCGCTGGGGCCAGCCTGACCCGCGCTGATTTAAGCGGAGCTAACCTGTATGGTGCTGATCTGACTGATGCTGATCTGCGGGGAGCCAACTTAACCAACGCAGATTTCACAGGGGCGATCGTCACTAAAACTCAGTTCGGCGGCAATGTTCCCAACTTATCACGAGACTTAGCCCGCGACCTGCGCCAGCGTGGAGCACTCGTGGCAGTCTGAACCCTTTGCCCCGGATCTACTGGTAGACTGTCGTTCCAGGTCTGTGAAGCCGGATGAGTCACGTCTTCATGCAGTAGCGCTGGAAGCTTTTCCCTGTTCCTTCGCTCCAGTTACTACACCTCGCAGAGTGACAGTGAGAACACGCTCATCAGAGTTGAGGTTCAGCAGCCGATCGCCCTTACTGTCCTTTGGCTGCAACGGCACTTCGGCTCCTCGCACTGAAGCAATGCGGTTGGCGCTGGTTAGCACCACGGCTTCTGTTCCCGGCGCAACTGTCGCCATTCCCGCCAGCGCATCGGACTTGCTGGAGAACACGAAAGACTGGGTTCCAAGTTCCCCTGGGGTAGACAGGCGCAGGCTGCGGAGACCGAGGTGCTTGATGTAGCCTTCTTGGGACAGGAGCAAGAGCGAGTCGGTTTGAGAGAGAACAGCGCACCCAACGAGTTTCTCCTGTTTGCGGAGGCGCATAGCCAGATTTCCTTGAGCGACTCGACTAGCGATCGACAGCGATTCATCGGTAACTGCCAGCCGCAGCAAGCGTCCCCCAGAAGCTGCCACAACGACTTGGTTGCCAAGCTCAACTAAGTTGGCGAACGCGAGTTGATCGTCGTCTTTAAGTTTGATCAGCGTCAGTCCGCGCCCCGTCAGATCGGTGAACTCAGACAGCGCCAGACGTTTGATTCGTCCTTGTTGAGTCACTAGCAGCAGAAAGGTTTGCTCCAGGTTTTCGTCCGGCAGCAAGAAGCGATCGACTACGGTATTCGGGTCGCCCTGAGCTGAGGGTGGCAGCAGCGTCACCAAGGGAACACCACGGGGCGATCGACCAGTTGCCTGAGGCACATCCCGCAGATTGACTGGGTAGGCTTTGCCGCTCCGAGTCAGCACCACTAGGGTTTTGCCCGTCGTGGTGGACTGGGTGTGAGTTACAAAGTCGTCGCTTTCCGTCAGCACTTGAGCTGGCTTCTCTTCAGGACGGGGACGGGTGCGCTGGTACGCTTTGGGAGTCACCCGTCGTGCATATCCACGCTGGGTTAGTTCCAGGACAACATCCTGTTCTTCTTCCAGCAACTCTAGGGTCTGAGGTTTAAGGGAGGATTGAGGTTTGGCCTCGACAATTTCCGCCTCTGTGGTTGGTTCTTCAGCTACCGCGACGATGCGGGTACGCCGATCGTCGCCAAATTTTTTCTTCTGGCTCCGCAAATCTTTTTTGAGGGATTTCAGCAGTTCGTGGCGATCGCCCAAAAGTTTTCGGAGGTCGCTGGCGCGGGTGCTGAGGTCGTCGAACTCAGCCTGAAGTTTCTGGCGCTCCATCCCGGTTAACTGGCGCAGGGGCATAGAGAGCAGCGCATTGGACTGGCGATCGCTGAAGCCGAAGCGCTCCTGAAATGTAGCCTTGGCTGTGGTTCCGTCGGGCGATTGACGCAGAATCTCGATCACCTCATCTACGCGGGCAAGAGCAGCAAGCAGCGCCTCCAGGACGTGCAGGCGGTTCTCGGCCTGGGTCAAGTCGTGCTGATAGCGACGGGTGAGGGTTTGCTCTCGGAATTTGAGGAATTGCTGCAACAGTTCCCGCAGAGGCATCTGGCGCGGCTGCTGATCGCTTAGGGCCAGCATAATTGCGCCAAAGTTGTTTTGCAGCACAGTTTGACGATGGAGCAGAGAGAGGATTTTCTGCGGATTAACGTCCCGCCGCAGCTCAATCACGACTCGAATGCCATCACGATCGCTCTCGTCTCGAATATCAGAAATCCCCTCCAGGCGACCTTGATTCACCAGTTCCGCCATCTTCTCGATCCAGGCGGACTTGTTCACCTGATAGGGCAATTCCGTCACGACGATCGCCAATTTGCGGTGCTTACCGCGGCCGGTCTGGATCTCCTCAATTTGAGCAACGCCGCGCATGGTGATGCTGCCGCGCCCAGTCAGGTAGGCATCTCGGATGCCAGATGTGCCGATGATTTCGCCGCCTGTGGGAAAGTCGGGCCCGGGAATCAGGGCAAACAGCTTCTCGTCCGACAGGTCAGGATTGTCGATCAGCGCAATCAACCCATCGACGATTTCCCCCAAATTATGGGGCGGAATGTTGGTGGCCATGCCAACGGCAATGCCGGAACTACCGTTCAGCAGCAGAATCGGCAGTTGGGCGGGTAGAACCGTGGGTTCTTGCTGGGAGTTGTCGAAGTTGCCAACAAAATCAACGGTTTCGTCACCAATCTCAGTCAGCAGCGCTTCGTTGCCGATCGCGGCCAATCGCGTTTCGGTATATCGCATGGCGGCCGGAGGATCGTCATCTACCGAGCCAAAGTTGCCGTGCCCTGCCAGCAACGGGTAGCGGCTAGAAAATTCCTGCACCATCCGCACGAGGGCATCATAAACCGCCTGATCCCCATGGGGATGGTATTTACCCAGCACATCTCCCACCACGCGGGCGCACTTGCGGTAAGGGCGATCGGGAACCAGCCCCAGTTCGTGCATGGCGAAGAGGATGCGGCGATGCACAGGTTTCAGCCCATCGCGCACGTCCGGCAGCGCCCGACCCACAATGACGCTCATGGCATATTCCAGGTATGACTGCTGCATTTCGGTGTGCAAAGCAGTGGGAACCACCTGACCCGTCGAGAGCATATTTAGCTGTTTTGCCATGGGTTAGATTCCTTGCGTTCTGATTTCGTAAAGTCCGGGTGTAAGGTGATTTAGATGCCGTTTGGCGTTGGACAATTCTAAGTACTCCTCAGCGACCGAGTTCGCTGGAGTTGCATCGAGTCAAGCATAGGGGGAAACCGGATGAAGACAGTTTTGATTGTGGAGGACGACCTGATCAATGCGCGAGTGTTCTCGAAGATTCTGACAAAGCGGGGCGGTTTGGCTGTCAAGCATACCGAAAATGTAGAAGAAGTGATGCGGATTGCCCAAGCGGGGGAAGTGGACATTATTTTGATGGATGTGTCGCTGTCGCGCAGTGTGTATCAGGGGAAGGCAGTGGATGGAATCAAGATCACACAGATGCTGAAGGACGACCCCAACACCGCTTACTTGCCAATCATTCTGGTGACGGCTCATGCCATGCAGGGCGATCGCGAGAGCTTCCTGAAGCAAAGTGGCGCGGACGACTACATCTCGAAACCCGTGGTGGATCACCAAGCCTTTGTGAACCAGATTGTGGCTCTGCTGCCAGAAGTCCCATAGCGCTGAGAGGCATACTGCGATCGTCTTTCTCAGGCTAACTTGATTTATCCAAGTCTCGCAGCCCCTCTGAAGTTGTGTAGTCCGCGTTTTCAAAGCCCGTTCCATTAGCGAAGACGTACAGAAGTACTACTTTAGAGAATTCTGCCATGATTTGTGAGATTTGGACGATCGGTCTTGTAAATCGATTGCAGATTGATTTATGGCTGTAGCCAAACGGATTGGGACATTGGGTTTCAGGGAAGTATGGGAGCGTTGCCCCCAGCTAGGGGTTCCACACCTGCGCCCCGTCCTAATCTATGAGCTATATCTATGAGCTATGGCTACATAAGACCGATTCAAGCCTTGCTGAGATGCTTCGAGCTACTATCAAACCGCGAGACTGAGACTTCTCGTCTCCCATTGCTTCTGAACGCTCTCTTTTTCGTTCGTTGAAATCAATCTGTTTGACGAGATTCTACCCGAAACTCTCTAAAATAGGGGCAGTAAATAAGAGCAGTAATGCTGCAACCTGCAATGCTTGATGCTGATTCACGCCGTTTTCCTAGAGTGCCCCTAGAGCGGCGCGGAGCTGCCTTTGCAGTGGATTTCGGAGCCGCCGCGCTACTGAGTTTGCTGTTTGGAGGGCTATACATTCCAGCCTTTGTATTCGCGTGGCTGGGGCTGCGGGTGGTGCTGGTATCCAAAAATCGGGGTCAAAGCTTGGGGCGCTGGCTCTTCGACATGAAAGCGATCGACCCTAAATACCGCTCCATCCCTAATTTGACGGAACTGAGCAAGCGAGAAGCCATCACGGGAGCAGGTGCATTGCTGATGCTGATTGGGCTAGCCAACCTCAGCGCCGCCAATGCCTGGATTTTGCTGACTCCCATCCCCCTGCTGGTGGACTGTAGCTTTACCTTCACCGATGAGGAGTTTCGTCAGGCCTATCACGATCGCCTGGCTCGAACGGTGATCGCCCAAACGCGGCGTGGCTACTCTCTGGACATTAAAGTCAAGAAGTTGTTCGCCCAATCTAGGCAGCGTGTGAGATAATGAGATTTCGTGCTTATTCAACCTTGTAGCGTCGTCAAAGATTATGGCCAAAAACAAAGGGGTTCGCCTCGTGATCACGCTAGAGTGTACCGAGTGCCGAACCAACCCCGACAAGCGATCGCCAGGGGTGTCTCGCTACACCACTATGAAGAACCGTCGCAACACAACCGCTCGGTTGGAGTTGAAAAAGTTTTGTCCCCACTGCAACCGCCACATTGTTCATAAAGAGATCAAATAGATCCAGACCAAGTAGGTTTGCTTCTCAGGCAAGCCTGGTTGTTTGCAATTGCAACTTCCACCCACTACTCATCCTCATTTCTAACTGACCCATGAGCTACTTTCGCCGCCGCGTTTCGCCCATCAAGCCTGGAGATCCGATCGACTATAAAGACGTAGATCTGCTGCGTAAATTTGTAACTGAGCGCGGCAAGATTCTGCCCCGCCGCATTACGGGACTCACTGCTAAGCAGCAGCGCGACCTGACTCAGGCAATTAAGCGCGCTCGATTGGTGGCGCTGATGCCCTTCGTCAACCAGGAAGGCTAAGACAAGAAGCCAAGTAATTGCAGTGGGGGCGAAAGAATAGTGCGACTCCTCACTGCAATCAGTTTTTGGATAGCTTAGTTATCAGCTTGCATTGATTCTTGAGATTTCAATTCCTAAAATCCTTCTAGCTCTGGCACTTTCATGGAGAAGGGAACACTTGTAGAGTTTCGCCAGGGTGGCGATCGACGGCTGGCAGTGGTCGAGCGGAGCGAAGGGAAAAAGCACTGGATCGCGATCGACGAGCGGGGGCAGTCCCATACACTCCATCCTCGCCAGATCACCTACGAGATTGCTGGCAGCTACAAGCCCGTTGGAATTCCCCAGTTCTCCACTGAGGTGCAGCCTTACCTCGATCCTTCTAGTCTGGAAGTGGCGTGGGAAATTCTAGCAGAGGATGGCGCAACAGTGGATGCGGCTGAGATGGCTTTGCTGCTGTTTTCTGAGCAAACGCCAATTCTGTGCTACGCCGCCCACTATCTGCTTTCGGAAGATCGGCTTTACTTCAAGCTCAAGGGCGATCGCTACGAGCCACGTCCCAAAGCTCAAGTGACTGAACTTACGCACCAGCTTGAGATGGAAGCCCAACGCCAGCAAGAGTGGCAAGGATTTACTGCCCGAATAGAGCAGGCGCTGGCTGACCGAGGGGGAGAATGGACGAGTGGCGATCGTGTCCGCCTGGAAGCGCTGGAGCGGTTTGCGGCTCTGGGAGAAGAGGCTTCCCATCGTGCCCCAGCCCTGGAAATTCTGTCATACTTGAAGCGTCCTGAAACTGCCCAGGCTGCTTTTCAGCTTCTTGTTGATTTGGGGTTATGGCAGCCTCATGAAAATCTGTTCTTGCGGCGCAGCCAGATTCCGGTTCATTTTCCCCAGAAGGTATTGGAAGTGGTGCAGCACTATTTCACCTCTCCGCCCCCCGATCACAACGTTGATCGCCTGGATCTGACCCACCTCAAGGTCTACACGATCGATGACGAAAGCACTCGCGAGATTGACGATGGGCTGAGTTTGGAGTACCTGCCCGATGGCAAAGAGCGGATCTGGATTCATATTGCCGATCCAACTCGCTGGCTAGAGCCAGGGGACGAACTGGATCTAGAAGCCCGTCGGCGCAGCACAACGCTATATATGCCCACAGGTATGATTCCGATGTTTCCGTCGGAATTGGCGACCGGGCCCATGAGTTTGATTCAGGGCGAAGTTTGCTTCGCCCTCAGCTTTGCCGTGGTTCTCGATCCGTCTGGGGCTGTGGAGACCTACGACATTTACGCCAGCTTGATTAAACCCACCTACCGCCTCACCTACGAAGATGTGGATGAGATGCTGCAATTGGGAGTACAGGCGGAGTCGGAGCTGGAGGCAATTTCCAAATGGGCCAAGCGACGTACCGCCTGGCGCATGGCTCAAGGTGCGATCGCCATTCACATGCCAGAGTCGTCCATCAAAGTGGTAGATGACGACATCATTATTCACGTTCTGGAAGACGCAGGCTCCCGCAAGTTGGTGGCTGAGATGATGATCCTGGCGGGAGAAGTGGGCGCACGCTACGGTCAGGCGCACAACTTGGCAATCCCCTTCCGCACCCAACCCCAGCCGGAGTTGCCGCCGGAGGGAGAACTGATGCTGTTGCCCCCCGGCCCGGTTCGATCGTGCGCCATTCGACGCTGTATGCCCCGCAGTGAAGTTAGCATTACGCCGGCTCGCCATGCCAGCTTAGGCCTTGACACCTACACGCAAGTTACCAGCCCCATTCGCCGCTACAGCGATCTACTGGCCCATTTTCAAATCAAAGCCCACCTGCGGAATGCACCACCCCCCTTCTCCGTTGAAGAAATGAAAGACTTGACCATGAGCATCACCAGTACGGTGCAGGAAGCGGTGCTGGTGGAGCGGCAAACGAATCGCTATTGGGGACTGGAGTATTTGCGTCGCCACGCCGATCAGGTTTGGCAAGCGCTGATGTTGCGTTGGCTGCGAGAACACGAAAACCTCGGTCTGGTGCTGCTGGAAGACTTGGGGCTAGAACTGGCGATGCGGTTCAATCGCCCGATCGCCCCTGGCGACCAGCTAGAGGTTAAAGTCAGCTACGCCGATCCGCGCCAGGATGTTATCCAGTTCCAGGAAGTCATCTACCAGGAACCACAGAACGCTGGGTGAAGGAACGATCGCTCTTGGCTACGCCTTCCCCATAAGCGAGCGATAGCGACCCAGAGCAGTTAGCGGGAAATGCTGACGGTACAGGTGGTAGTTGAGGTAGAAATGGCAGGGAAAGCCTGTGCCCGTGAATTCAGTCTCTTCCCAGGTTCCATCTGATCGCTGCGTTTTCAGAAGATGCTCGATTCCCTGATCGATCGCGTCCCTGGCAAACGTTTCTGTCGCTTCCCCAGCTGCCAGTAGCCCAATTAGCGCCCAGGCTGTTTGAGACGGAGTACTGATGCCCTGACCTTTCAAGCCCGGATTGTTGTAGCTGCGGCAGGATTCGCCCCAACCGCCATCGCGGTTCTGGCATTTGACTAGCCAGGCTGCACCGTGTTCAATCTGCGATCGATGGGTTTGGGGAGCTACCAGCGCCAGCGCCGCCAAAACTCCACTTGTGCCGTAGATATAGTTCACGCCCCAGCGTCCAAACCAGCAGCCTTCCGGCTCCTGCTCCTGGCGGAGGTAGGCGAGGGCACGATCGATCCGGTCTGTGGAAACCCCCACACCACCCCGCTTCCCAACCATTTCCAGCACCCGCGCTGTCACATCGGCGGTGTTGGGATCGATCATGGCTTTTAGGTCGCCGTAGGGAATTGCATTTAGCCAGTCCTGATCGTTGTCGATGTCGAAGGCGGCCCAGCCACCGGGCCGGCACTGCATGGAAGCGATCCAGGCGATCGCGCGATCAATGGCCGCTTGCTTCAGCGCTTCGTTCGGTAGCTGGAGCGCGTGGAGCGCCATCACCACCACGGCGGTGTCATCCACATCGGGATAAAAGCGATTGTCGAACTCAAACGCCCAGCCTCCGGGTTTGCCCTGGCGATTTTTGATTGCCCAATCGCCGTAGTCCAAAATCTGCTTCTCCAGCAGCCACTCGCCGCCGCGTACTAAGGCTGGGTGATCGGGCTTAAGTCCAGAGTCTACAAGCGATCGCAGAACCAATGCCGTATCCCACACGGGCGAAACGCAGGGCTGCACACGATAGCACTCCTCGGTTTCGATCGCAAACCGATCCACGGCTTGCAGCCCACGATGGACGATGGGATCAGTTGCACTGTAGTTCAGGGAGCGCAGGGCCAGCAGAGAGTTCAGCATGGCGGGAATGATGCCGCCCCAGTCGCCTGTGGCCTCTTGCCGTTCCAGTACCCATTGCTCAGCGGCCTTGAGTCCTTCTTGGCGCAATGGCGTTAGCCGCCATTCTTCCGCCAGTTTGAAAGCATCGTCCAGCAGCACAAAAACATCTGTCCAATCGTTCGATCGCGGCAACTCAAACCGAGCATTGCCGAAACCCTCAGCGTAGAGTTCATTGAGCTGAATTGCGGGCTCTACAGTGTAAACAGGCTTCTGGTCGAACACAATCAATAACGGAACTGTGCTACCCCGTGCCCAACTGGACATTTCATAGATCACATTGAACGGTGGTATCTGCGGCAACAGCATAACCGCCGGGGGAATCGAAGGCAGACCGTGCCAGTCGTAACAGCCAATCAAAGCCAGGTGTAGCTTGGTAAAGATGCGGGTTTTACTGATGCCACCCCGCGCCAGAATGAACGATCGTGCCCGTTCCAAGGCTGGATCGGTGGCGCTCACGCCCAGTAACTTCAGCGCCATGTACGCCTCAACCGAGGTACTGAGGTCGCCGCCGTCACCGTAGAACAATTCCCAGCCGCCGTGCTCTCGCTGCTGCGATCGCAGATAGAACTCGACTTTATCCAAGCTGCGAGCTTTATCTGTGCCCCAGATTTTGTGCAGCAGCACCACTTCCGAAGTGATCGAAACGTTGGACTCCAACTCCGCCCACCAGTAGCCCTCTGGATATTGCAGCGACAGCAGATATTCCTGCGTCTTCGCGATCGCTGCATCTACACCTGTAACTCGATTCTGCATTTGCATTTGTCCCGCCTCACACCCGCTCCGTTACCTACATTACCAGACCGAGGATTTTGCGCTCCAAGGTCAGAGAAGGCTAAGATCAAAGTAGCAAGGCGGGTGTGCTTGAAGATCTTCACACC
>DATNQR010000287.1:0-3803 GCA_036703905.1 Thermosynechococcaceae cyanobacterium | reverse complement strand
AAACCGCCGGACGAGCATAGACGATTGGAGTGGATTTGAACCGGGAGGAGAAGAAGGCAAATTCGACCTGTGGAACCTCAATCTCAAGCGCCCTTTTGAGGCTACAGCGAAAGGTTTGCTCTGGGTGTACGTGCTGGTTCCGATCGGGGTTGCCTTCATCTGGGGAGTCTACGCCTCCGACAACATCGCGGGTGTTTTAGGCATCTCGGCACGGCGCGGCACGGGTGCTTTTATCCAGGAAACTCAGCCGATTGGACAAAGTTTAGTCAATGGCACATCCGGTAAGGGCTTTGTGCAGAAGAGCATCAAGCCAGAGGGTGAGTCCCTACGCCCTGGAGCTAACCCAGAAACCAACGGGCCGGGGGTCACACCGCGCTGAACCGCGTCAAACTTTCAACCAACGTAAGAGGAGATAAGGATGATCCGAGGATTGCGGTGGTCAAATGTGGGATGGCTGACTTGCTTCAGCCTCATCTTAATCATGACGGCCACCGCACCGGGATACCTAAAGCTCAACTATGGACTGCTGGTTTCCATCTTCGAGATTGCCAAGTCTGGGGGGGCAAGCTTGCTGGCATGGCAGAGGGAAGCATCTCAAGTTTTAGACCAGGAAACGCAACGCCGCTATGGGGCTGACCCGTGGGCCCCGATCGCCATCAAGTGTGTAACCACTGCTCTCCCAAACTCCGCCACGCTGCACGAAACCGATGTGCGAAATTTGCTGATTAAGCCGCCGCGCGACCCCTATTAATTAATCAAACGGTTTGGCGACCCCTATTGCCGCAGCGTGGAGGCATACGACCTATGGCGAATCAGTGGGAACCGCATTCTGCAAGTCCAGTACAACCCACTCAAGTATCAAGTCAAAGATTCAGCCAAAGATTCAGCCGGAGACAAAAAACGATGACATCTATCAGTCAGCAATTAGAAGCGATGTGTCTAGGCACGGAAGAAACAACCAAGACTGAAGTAAAGCTTTTCAAACCTGCTTCAACTCCTGGACGGCAACTTGTCACCACAATTGAGCTTGATAGTTCAGATTGGTTTCAACTAGCGAGGACGCTTGCCTCTGGGATGGATGACAACTTTCGCTATGCAGAAGTAACGGTTGGAGCGCACACGACCGCGCTCAAAGCTTCCACCCCAAATCAAAGCTTTTGGCTTCCCGCAGACTTAATTGACGAGATCGATCTTCAGGACAAGCAGCAAAATCCTCTGATCGCGATCGCTGCAAAGGTCAAATTCAAAGCTCGTTTCTCGGACTTTGGACTTCATGTAGACCTGGGGACAACAGGCACAATCCTGCGAGAGTTTTGTGGCTTCTGGATTGTTGAGGATGACCTGACAAAATCACTCTGGCAGGCTCGCACCTGCGAACTGGAGGTGTTGGAGTCAATAGACCAAAACGGGGACGGCAGCAACATTTCAGTCGCTATCAATCCCTAGTCCTCAACCTTTTCGACAATTTACCTTCTCACCCTGGCTTCTGAGCCGGGACAGGATTCTTATGTCCAAAATTGCTCCTCCAACTGGATTTATTCAATTCACTGCCCTTAAAACTGGGCGAAAAGCTCGGATCAACTGTTCACACCTTGTCTCTGCCAAGTACATCGGTAGCCGCGATTTGTTCGTTTGTTCTGTTGAGGTTCAAGACGGACGGTTGCTGCCCAACGGCAAGCCTCTTATCACTACACGCGATGTAGCGATCAACCCTGACACAATTGAGTCCCGCAATGACCTGATCCGGTTATGCAGAGCGTTCCAATCACTCAACGGCTGGGTTCCAGGGTTATATCACTGGACGTTGAGTAATCGTCCCAAAACGCTGCACCTCCGGCAAGTCTCTCAGCGCCAAGGCTTCTTTGCTCGGCTGTTTGGAGGTTGATTTAATGGTTTCCACCTCCACCACACCGGCCACACTTCTCGATCGCATTGCCGCTTATGACGGGCATCTCGTCTATGCGTCTCGCACGGGTTCCGGCAAAACTCAATTGCTGCTGGCGGCGCTCGCCCACAAAACCGAGCGAACTAAGGGCGCGATTGAGTGGCTCTGTGCGACTGGGAAAGCGTCAGTGTGGATGGGGCTAGAGCATCAAGTTGGCAGAGATGAGCAGCCACGAGTCTTGACCGCCTCATTGTCCCAACCAGAGTCGATCGAACCCGTTCTCAAACGCCTGCGGTTTGCCGTGCGAACCCAAGAGGAGCGGGAAAAGATTCGGATTGAGCGCACCCAGCAGGGCAAACCGCACAAGTTCAAGCCAATTTACATTGTTCTGGACGAGTGGCTGATCCTCCTCAAAGTGGGCAAGCGCCATAGCTCAAAGGCACGACAGGAACTCATTGACCTGGCGGAAACCATCATTCTCAAAGGACGACAGGACAGAGTTTTCTTATGGCTTGCGGCACAAGGACATCACTGCCAAACGCTTCACATCGATGGTGATTTGCGCTCTAACCTGGGCGTGATTGCCCTAGGGGGACAAGGGAATTACCAGTCAGTCACCAGCGCTGTGACTGACCCTTACCTAATTGAGGTGGCATCGGAGCGTCGATCGCTAGAAGCAGACTATCAATCTCTAACAGCAGAAGAACCGGACGGGCGCATTTTCTACACCTCGATCGGCGGGCATCAACTTGGACGCACCCTGCAACTGCCGGATATGGAACAGCAGCAGGTGTTCAAAGCTGATCCAGTGGCAGTGGAACGTAAGAAGCTGGAGCGGACTTACGAGCGATCACCCAATGTGCTTCCCAGAGAGGTTCCCACTTCTCAGCCTTCTCAAGAATCAGTCTTTGCGGCCTATCTGAATCAACAAGAGCGGATCATTGACAAGCAACTGGCGCTTCAGAAACAGTCCCTCCGAGTGGACGCGCACCGGGCCCGCACCGAGCAGCAGCGCGTGGAAGTCGAGGCGTTCGGCTCCACAGTCACAGCCGAGGATCGCTGGAACCTCGTCACCCTGGTCTACGGGGTAGTGGTGTTTGGGGTCTACCTGATCCCTATGTTCTCTGGCAGCTTGCAGAACCTGTGGCGCTTGCCAGGGCAGCTTCAGCAGCAACAGGAGCACCAGGAGGAACAACTTGCTCCTAGTCTCTCCACACCGCCCAAAGCAGGGGACAAAATCAACGGCTATGAGGTGAAGTCAGTTTCCGGCAACACCGTTGAAATTGTTCTCAAGGACGGGGTACTGTACCCGATCGGCAAGGAACCTGTCGAGGTGCAGTGCAACGGCGATCGCCTCAGCTACCTAATTGGCTCCATCACCTACACCTATAGTTCTCTCAACAACTGTGCTGGGGGCAAGCAGACGATTGGACAGGTGATTGGCCGCTCCAAAGCTACTGTCCAGGTATCCCGTTCTGATGCGCCGCCAACTCAGGCAGATCTATGGCAAGCCCTGACGGGGACTGTGCCGGAGCCTGCCTTGGATCGGGTGCAAGTTACCTCGAAGGGTCAGCAGATTGCAGAAAAGGCAGTTGCTTGGGTCGGTAAAGAATTCAAACCAGGGGAGCAGGCTCAGTGCGCTACCTTTATCCGGCAAGTGCTACGGGAAACAGGGTCATCCCTTGGCGTGACTCAAAAAGCAGTAGATGGGCAGTCGTCCGGTGAAGCTCTAGCCAACAGCTTTTTTGGTGAAGACATGGGGCAGATTATCCGCGATGTGAATGAGCTTCAGCCAGGGGATTTGATTGCTTACGGCGGCACGTATGGTGGCTATCCAGCTTCCACGATTACTCATGTCGCCGTGTATGTAGGCAACGGCGAGATTGTTGATCGCGTCACATCAGATCGAGCCGTTTCC
>DATNQR010000286.1:0-3868 GCA_036703905.1 Thermosynechococcaceae cyanobacterium | reverse complement strand
ACCCCTACCCCACCGTGATTACTGGTCAAACTAAACTGCTGGGCGTGATCGGTCATCCGATCGCCCATACCCTTTCGCCCTTGATGCACAATGCTGCGATCGCCGATCTGGGGCTGGATTACGTCTACTTACCTCTCCCAGTGCGACCAGAGGATCTGGAGTTGGCCCTGAGGGGATTTGTGGCGATCGGGGTAGAGGGCTTCAGCATCACGATTCCCCACAAGCAGGCGATCGTCCCGTTGCTGAATGAAGTAACCGAGGTAGCGCAGGCGATCGGTGCAGTCAATACCGTCTGGCGCACCGAAACGGGCTGGAGTGGCACAAACACGGATGTTGTCGGCTTTGTGTCGCCTCTCCAAGAGCTACAGCAGGACTGGCATCCGACGATCGCCGTCATCCTGGGAACCGGAGGAGCCGCCAGAGCCGCCGTTGCGGGGTGCGCCCAGCTAGGCTGTGCCGAAATTCATGTAATCGGCCGCGATGCTCACAAGCTAGAGACTTTCCGCCAAAGCTGGCAGCAGTCGTCTTTACGTCCCAATCTCTTCACCCGCACCTGGGACAGATTGCCCGATCTGTTGCAATACACCAATTTGCTCGTGAACACGACCCCGATCGGAATGTACCCGGACGTAGATCGATCACCCCTCAGCGCTGCCGAAATGGAGGTGATGATGCCCGATGCGATCGCCTACGACTTGATCTACACCCCTAGCCCGACGTTGTTTCTTAAGCAAGCAAAGGCCTTGGAGCTGGAGGCGATCGACGGGTCGGAGATGCTGGTACAACAAGGAGCCGCGGCTCTGCAACTTTGGCTGCAACGACCTGTTCCTGTAGATGTCATGCGCCAAGCTTTGCAGCAATACCTCTGGGAGCAGGGAAAGTAAGATGCTTCAGGATACCCGCGAGTCTGTCCAAGGGCCATCGGCTCCCTGATGGGTTGTTTTCACCCACTTCAGCCGCTTGGGCCGCACCGCCATCCGGGCTGTTGTGCTGGCAATCACCGGGAACCAGTGCAGCATATACAGGGTTCCATAGAGCGCCTGAAACAGCAGCCTGAAGATCATAAACGGCTTGCGCCGAGTTACTTCCGTATCCCCGGCGATCGCTAGCCGAGATTTGCGAATTTGCCGTAGCCCCAGCATCATCCCTAGCACCGACAGCGTGATGGATACGTCCGTTACCGGACTGAGCAGCAGCGATCGACTCCGTAGCACTGTCATGACTAAATCGGGTACGGCCGCCGTAGGCAAAATGTACTGAGTGATCCAGAACAGCACCAGATCGACCTTCTTACGAAAGCCTAGCCGCTTGCCCAGAATCAACTTCCAGTAATCGAGATAGCGCTGATAGCCGCCTTCGGCCCAGCGATTGCGCTGATGCCACAGAGCGATCGCGTGGGTTACGCCTTCCTCTTCCACGGTGGGCAGCATCATGAAGTCAATATCCCACTGATCCAGGTGCAGCCGTAGAGTCAGATCCAGGTCATCAGTGATGGTTTCCTCGTTCCAGCCGCCGCAGCGCTCTAGGGCTGCCCGCCGCACAAACTGCCCGTTGCCCCGCAGTTCTCCAATGCCGCCGATCGCAATTCGCTGCTGCTGAAAGAAGGAATCTAGGGCCATTTCGGCCGTCTGTCCCCGCGTCCACAGATTTCCCATCCCGTTGGAAATGGCCTTGCGAACCTGCACCGCCCCCAGGGTGGAGCGATCAAACAACGGCAGCACGCGCCGCAGCAGATCGGGAGACACCTGAGCGTCGGCATCAAACACCGCAACTACTTCGCCCCGAGTCAACGGCAACACCTGGTTCAATGCTCCCGATTTACCGCCGCTTGCACCTTCGGGACGTTGGAATATCCGCAGTTGTGGATACTGCTCCGCTAGTTGCTGCAACACGGCTGGAGTTCGATCGCTACTGTTATCGTCGATCGCCCAAACTTCGTAGCGGTGAGCCGGATAGTCCAGATTACACAGCTGCTTGATCAAGCGCCCGATCACGGCTTCCTCGTTCTTGGCAGCCACCATCAGCGTCACTAGAGGAGCCGTTTCCAGATCTGCGTCAGTGAGAGGATCTGGAACGGGCAATGGCCGAGCCAGCAAAACTCTGACCGCGTGGAGACCCATCACAGTTGTCAAGACTATAATCACCCAGAAACCCCAGGCGACCAGATGCAAAGCGATCGTGCTGCTCCAGATCACCGCCAGCAGCATTGCTGCTTTACGCCGCCGTCGATCGCGCTGCTGGGGCTGGGGCAACTCTTCTTCAGTCAATTGAGCGTCAGCCAACGCCCTCAACAACTCAAACTCGTTGAAGGAATCGCTTTCGCGCCAAGAACTCTCCGGCATACGTCACCTGGTTCAACCACCAATATTTGTCTAAACCTTTGAAGAAACTGGGAATCAGGTAGCACCAGACCGTGCAGCCCTCGCATACAGAGAGTTTTCCCTGAGACTGTCGATATTCCTCAACAATTTCAGACTGTTTGTACAACTCGTACAAACGGCCCGCGATCGGCACTCCAGTCTGGGCGAAATGGTAGCAGGGCAGCAATAGCTCGTCGTTGGGAGAAATGGCAATTACCGCGTCCACCGCTTTACACCGGGGATTGCTTGTGTCGTTGCCGCCCGCTTCGATAAAGGCCAGGGAAGCTCGGTTGTAGCCCAAATTGCTGTACTGTTTGGCAGCCGTTTCGATCGCCATCACCATCTCTGGCGTGGGGTTCTTCTTAGAGTTGTAGTTGCTGTGGGCCGTGAAGGCAGGATTCAGCCACACCCGCGCTGCCAGCCGTTGTCCCAACTCAGCTACTTCCGCGATGCGACCATAGTTCTGAGCGGTGACGGTGTGATTTAGCACCGGATACTCGCCGAGGTCGTGAGCCAGTTTCACCGATTCCACAAGGGTATCAAAAATTTTCACCCCTCTGGACTGGTCGTGGGTGTCGGCATCAGCTCCATCCAAGGAGAAATTGAGAAAATCCACCAATCCCTGCATTTCCTTCGCCCGTTTGGGGTAGAGGATGGTGTTCGTGGTCATGCTGGTGGTGAAACCCTGGCGCTTGGCTTCGGTAAAGATTTCGGCCACATCCGATCGCAGCAGCGGCTCTCCCCCAGTGAAGTCAACGTACTTTACACCCAGCCGTCGCAGATCTTGCAAGTTGTGGCGAATCGTCTCAAAATCTGCTTCTTGCTTGGGTTCCAGGGCCCAAATGTCGCAGAAATGACACCGAGCATTGCATCGGTAAGTCAAATAGTAGTTTGCAACCAGAGGAGCCATAAGGTTTCAGCGTTGATGCCATCGCCCTCCACCATAAGTCCTGAACGTCTTGTAAGACAAGTTTTTTGTAGAGAAACCTGAAGGAGAATTGTGCAGGAGCAACAAAAACAGGATGAAGGTTTGGGCGCTACTGAACCCAGATGTGAATTATCAAATTCACCCGCACCCTCTCCGCCTCTCTCCTTGGGGCAAGATTTTTTGGAGCAAGATTTTTAGCTGCCTTCTTCTGCGGGCGAGGCTGGGATGGTGGGCAATTCCTTCCTGCATACAGCAATGCCGAAATTTTTCTGCTGCGGTTGTGTTTTGATCCGAATGGGGAATCCTGATCTTCAGGACGAAATCTTCAGGACGAACCTGGACGATCGCAATTTTGGAGCCTTGCCGTAAGATTCAGACTAGATCAGACTAAAATTGGCCGCAAACCAGGTTATGTACATCTCCGATGCGGCTTAAGTCCGCTTCGCCAATCTTTTCTCAATTAAGAAGCTTGAGCTATGTCCCTCGAACAACTTCAACCCGCTCCGCCCCAACAGGCCGCTGTTTATGTCCCTTACTATCCCCAAGCAGCTAAACGATCGATGCTGCCGCTGGCGATCGG
>DATNQR010000285.1:0-4150 GCA_036703905.1 Thermosynechococcaceae cyanobacterium | reverse complement strand
GTGAAGAACATTTAGGAATTTGGAGGGCAACGAACTATGACCCATACGAGAGCTTTTGGGACACAATAGGAAGAGGTGAGAGCAGATACGTTATTCTTTATGAGAAAACGCTTCCATCTGAAGTTCTTTTTGTTGGTTATTCAATAGATTAAAGTAGTCTGCTCGATCGTTCTCTCTAGCTGTTTTCTATGATCATTTTCGAGGAGTTGCTGTTAGTTGGAGTGGTTTTGCTGGCAGGAGTTCTGGTGGCCCAAACCGTGCAGCGCCAGCAGCAACAGCGCCGCTTGCAAGACGCTTTTTATCGATCGCTAGAACTCGACAACGGTTGTCTTTCCCTGATTCAGTTAGCGCTGCGGGCCAGGGTAGAGGCGGCGATCGCCAAAGAATTTCTGGAAGCCCAAGCCCAAGCCTTTTCTGCCACATTGGAAACCGACGCCGAGGGCGAAACCTTCTATCGCTTCCCCAAGCTGCGGCTCCACAGCCGAGGGCAGAATGGCTGAGCCTTTGCAAGTGGGAGAAATTGGCGAACAGCAACTCCTGAAGCGTTTGCAGGCGTTTTGTCCGGCTGAGGTGGTGGGAGACGATGGGGCAGTGCTGACGGTGCAGCCGGGACGATCGCTCGTCGTCACTTCAGATGTACTGGTGGATGGAGTGCATTTCAGCGATCGCACCACCGCCCCAGAAGATGCAGGCTGGAGAGCCGCTGCCGCCAACCTATCCGATCTGGCAGCGATGGGTGCAACGCCGCTAGGAATCACTGTTGGGCTAGCGATTCCCGGTCAGACAACCGTCGCCTGGGTGGAGCGACTGTACACGGGCTTGGTCGAGTGTTTGCAAACTTATAGCACTGTAGTTGTTGGCGGGGATATCTGTCGATCGCCCGTCGTTTCTCTAGCTATCACGGCCTTTGGCGAAGTTGACCCCGATCGCGTCATTCGTCGTGCCACTGCCCAACCCGGAGACGCGATCGTCGTGACTGGCTCCCACGGCGGCTCCCGCGCCGGACTGGAACTGCTGCTACATTCCGAAGCGGAACAGGATTTGAGCGCTGTCGATCGCGCCGCCCTGATCCGTGCCCACCAGCGCCCCCAGCCTCGATTAGATGTTCTGCCTCTTTTGCCCCTCCACGCTCCCATTTCCGGCATGGACAGCAGCGATGGATTGGCAGACGCGATCGTCCAAATCTGCCGTGCCAGTGGAGTTGGAGCCAAGATCGATCGTGCTCAAGTTCGTATCCCATCGGCTCTAGCTCAATGGCTACCAAAGAAAGCGCTGGAGTGGGCCCTGTATGGCGGTGAGGATTTTGAGTTGGTGCTGTGTTTGGAGCGATCGGCGGCAGAAACTTTGGTGCAGCAGTTGAGTGGAGCGGCGATCGTCGGTTACATCACAGCAGAACCGCAGGTGTGGCTGGAGGACGACCCTCCCACCGAACTAAAACTGGAGCAAGGCTTCCAGCATTTTGGATAGCCTCTATCTCTCCATCTAGGGCAAACGCATCTAAATTTTATTGAATGATTAACGTTCTCGCTCACCGGACGTAAACTACCTTTGCCATGAACCGACAGTATTGCGATGTTCCGGTGCAGCGCGATTGTTATACAATCTTCACCTTTGATCTCAAACTGCCTTAGAGGCCTCTGCTTCCAACAGATCAATGATTGGCTTGAGAGCATAATACATCGTGCGATAGGGCGTTTCATGGGGCAAGCTTTCATTTGAATCAGCGTACTCAAACCCTAACTTTCGATAAAATCCCGAGGCATCATAGGCTGGCTCAGTATCCCGATCGTACAGCGCATCCACCGTCACAAACCGCACTCCAACAACCGGAACAATTTCCACAACTACGTACTGAATCGCCCACTCCACCAAATGCCGTCCTGCTCCTTTAGCTCGACGATCGACCGCTAGCAAGCCGATCTTGACAGCAGGAAACGTCCGATACTTCACGCCTTCTTCCAAAAGGATCGGCTCTTCAGCTTGGAGCTTATCAGCCAGCAGGGTGATGTAGCCAGAGAGGGAGTCTCCTACTCGAATGACCCAGCAATGACAGAGCTTGGCATCCGCTTCTCGTACAATCCTACCCTGTTTCCAATAGGTCACAAATTCCCCCCTAAGACAACGAAATCCGTGTCCTAGATTCAGGAATTCAGGGGTCAGGCGTTCAACGGGAAGCTGGGAAAAATCGATTCCCTCAAATTTACTCTGGCTCGGCACTATTCTGGCTTAGCCGAGGCAGCGGACTTTCTTTGGGTGAGAATGCGATCAGCAATGCGCTTGGCGAGGGCAAGGGCGCGTTCATTCGTGACCGCTTTGCCTTCATCGATCGCTTCAATCAGCTTCTTGGCGGCTTCCCCGACAACGGGCTTAGATTGAGTATGGAAGGGGTACTTCATGCGACTTCAGATGTCTTATCCTTCCAGTGTGGCAAGCCCTTAGTTTTGTTGCTTGGACTTACTCCGAAACAAAATTCGGTATAGGTCAGGGAAAAAGCAGCCAAACCCAACAATGAGAAGTGCACCAAACGCCACCTCTAGAACGGCTAAATCCATAAATGCATAGTGCACAGCGAGACCGAAAGGTTCAATTGATACATCGGTTTGCAAAACTACTCCTGGTTGCTGATTGGCGGCAACAAGATTCAGAAGATGTTGCTGATTCAGTAGATACTTTGGGATTGGAAGATCAAATATTACGGCTGTATCTGTTTCTCGACATTTCACGGTTGAGTCTCTTAGATTACTAGACTTTATGAGACTATTTCCCCGTATAAGCGACCATTGGATGTTGGATGATTGAATTGTTTGACAATCCAGTAATTTTCTTTGTGCTTTGTCAAACTTTAGATCGATTAAGTAAACGGCATCTTTAACGGCGGGAGTAAATGCAACAGAGGTAACTTGATTTTTTTGGAGAGACAGACTTCGTTCTACTGAAGTTAATCGATCGCCTGACTCATACCAGGTCTTAGCCACAAGTAAGGCACCTCCCAGGAGAGTTACTCCCGTGATTCGCAAAACCCATTTTGACATAGAACAAAATTAGAATTGGAAAGCTGAAAAGAGGTGAATTCTAGACGTACAACCGCTCAAATCAGCGGCGGCAATGATCCCGAATTTAGCGCGATTGACTCTTAGCCGTCCGTTGCATTGAATAGTTAGGCTTCATTCCTTTCTGATTGATGACACCAAGTGCATCATGTAATCTCGTTTTCCAATTGGTACACCAGCCATGCGAAGAATATCGTAAGCCGTGACCATATGGAAGTAAAAATTTGGAATTAGAAATTCGTTCACGTAGGCATTACCAGGCAACTCGAGGTAAAAGCTCTGACTCAAGTCAACGCGCGTCACCTCAGCTAGCTTTGCGTCTTCAGCGTTAATACCCAAAAGAAGTTCTTTAGTGTTTTCTATGTGCTCGTATGCCTGCGCGAGAGATGTGACGTCTGGATCTAGATTATTCGCAGGTTTACCATCACACCAGAAAGCAAAGTTGCGTGGTTGATTGCAGGTAAAAGCAATTTGTGTACCAAACGGAAGCATATCACCCGCAATGCGCTTTTGAAGGAACGACTCATCATCACAAAAATGAGTTTGAGCTGACTCCAAAAGATGCTCAAGAGTCGCTAAGCGACTTTGGAAGAGGGTTCTGATTGAATCTATATTCTGACTTTGCATTCTGTGATCCTTCAGGGCTTCTCTGTGAACCCTAGCTGTATTTAGAACAAATTTCAGCCTAACTACTGATGATTATATGGAAAGTTTCCGCGTATCTCTCTGATTTGGGTGGATATACAGAAAGTTTCCGAGTATCTACCCTTAGCTTTGATTAGCAATCTTGTTCAGAAGGGTCGCGCCAGTAGTCATCCTGGGGGACTAACAAGTTTTGATGAATTGGTAATTGAGTGAATCACGATCAACCCACCTTTTGCAACTCTCTAGCAAGGCTGCTGTAGAGTATCGATCGGGCTAGTCTATCAACCCAAAACTTCCCGTCTCCCCATCTCTCTACTCCCTCCCCTTCTCCGCCCAAACGCGGGTCGGTAAGCCCCAAACATAGACGAACCCTTCAGCAGCTTTGTGATCAAACACATCCTCTGAGCCGTAGGTAGCTAGGTCGGAGTTGTAGATCGAGTTAGCAGACTTGCGCC